>JAFZKT010000073.1 GCA_017553545.1 Bacteroidales bacterium
AACAGGGGTGCACCGCCAGGTGCACCCCTGTTTCTATAACTCGCTCTGAATCAGCAGCTTTCGCTCCAGGCTAGATGCGGGCCTTGATGGCTTTCGTGGACTCTTCGTAGCCGGGTTTCTCCAGCAGGGCGAACATGTTCTTCTTGTAGGCTTCCACGCCGGGCTGGTTGAAGGGATTCACCCCCAGGGCATAGGCCGATACGCCGCAGGCAAATTCGAAGAAATACAGCAGGGCGCCAAGGTTGAAGGCGTCCACCTTTTCAAGGCCGATGGCAATTTGCGGCACGCCGCCGTCGATGTGCGCGAGGCGTGTTCCCAGTTCGGCCATGTGGTTGCAGTGCTCCACGTGCTTGCCGGCAAGGAAGTTCAGCTGATCCAGGTTCTGGGGATCCGTGCCGATGACAACGCTCCGCTGGGCTTTCTCCACATGGAGGACGGTCTCGAACATCAGGCGGGAGCCCTCCTGGATGAACTGGCCCATGGAGTGAAGGTCCGCCGTATTGTTCACGCTGGCAGGGTAGATGCCCTTGCCGTCCTTTCCTTCGGATTCACCGTAGAGCTGCTTCCACCATTCGGCCACGTAGGTGAGCTTGGGATTGTAGTTCACCAGGATTTCAATGCTCTTGCCACATTCGCTGTAGAGAAGGTTCCGCATGGCGGCATAGACCACGGCAGGGTTTCCAGAAGACTTGACAGCCAGGGCTTTTTCCGCTTCACGCGCGCCCTCCAGCAGGGCTTTGACGTCCAGGCCGGCGGCGGCGATGGGCAGCAGGCCCACGGGGGTGAGCACGCTGAAACGGCCGCCTACGTTGTCCGGCACTACGAAGGTCTTGTAGCCTTCCTGCGTGGACAGCGTTTTCAGGGCGCCGCGGACGGCGTCCGTGATGGCTACGATGCGGACGGCTGCTTCGGCCTTTCCGTAACGTTCTTCAATATACTGCTTGACGATGCGGAACGCCACGGCGGGTTCCGTGGTGGTGCCGCTCTTGGAAATGACGATGCAGGCGACGTTCCGTTCGGCCGCCAGGTCCATCAGTTCCGCCAGGTATTCCTCCGAGAGGTTGTTGCCGGCGAAGACCACTTCCGGAGCGTCCTTTTTAGCCAGCTGTTTGGCGAAATTGTGGCTCAGGGCCTCAATCACGCACTTGGCACCCAGGTAGCTGCCGCCGATGCCGATGGCAATCACCAGGTCCACGCCGCGGGCCTTCCAGTCCTTGCAGATGGCGTCAATATCGGAGAGCATTGCAGCGGGGACTTCCGAGGGGAGATGCTTCCAGCCCAGGAAATCATTCCCGGCGCCTTTTTCGCTTTCCAGAACGTCGAAGGCGTCCAGGGCCTTGGCTACATAGGATTCATACTTGGCGGCATCCACGAAGGAAGCGCAGCCTTTCACGTCTACTTTAATCATGATTTTAGTGTTTTCGGTCTTTCAAAGATACGGATTTTTTGCTAAATTTGGGAAACCAAAGTGGAAAAAAACTACATCGCCATAGACCTGAAGAGTTTCTACGCTTCAGCGGAGTGCGTCGCGCGGGGGCTGGACCCTCTCACGACGAATCTGGTGGTGGCCGATGCCTCCCGCACGGAGAAGACCATCTGCCTGGCGGTGTCGCCAACGCTGAAGGCCTATGGCATTCCCGGCCGCGCGCGCCTTTTCGAGGTGAACGAAAAGTTAAAGGGGAAAAACGTGGAGTACATCATCGCGCCGCCGCGGATGGGCTATTACATTGAGGTCAGCAGCAAAATCTACAGCATTTACCTGCGCTTCATCGCCCCGGAGGACATCCACGTCTATTCCATCGACGAGGTTTTCATCGACGCCACGGATTACCTGCGCCTTTACAGCACCACGCCCCACGACCTGGCGATGCGCCTGGTGCGGGAAGTGCTGAAGGAAACGGGCATCACCGCCACGGCGGGCATCGGCCCGAACCTGTACCTGTGCAAGGTGGCGATGGACATCGAAGCCAAGCACAGCGCCCCGGACAAGGACGGCGTGCGGGTGGCGGCCCTGGATGAAATGAGCTATCGGCAGAAATACTGGACACACAGGCCCCTGACGGACTTCTGGCGGATAGGGAAGGGGACGGAAAGGCGTCTGGCCAGCCTGGGACTCTACACCCTGGGTGACGTGGCGCGCCGCTCCCTCACGGACGAAGAATCCCTCTACAGGACGTTCGGGGTGGCCGCGGAACTGCTCATCGACCACGCCTGGGGCTGGGAACCCTGCACGATGGAGTGGATCAAATCCTACAGGCCCGTTACCAGCAGCCTTTCCAGCGGACAGGTGCTCACGCGTCCGTACAGCGCCGACGAAGCAGCCCTCATCGTCCGCGAAATGACGGACCTGCTGGCCCTGGACCTGGTGGAGAAGAAACTGGTAACGGACCAGCTGGTGCTGCATCTGGGCTATGAAAACGGTCCTGCAAAGGGATACAGAGGGCCGATGGTGGCAGACTGGTACGGCCGTCCCACTCCGAAACCCGCCCACGGCTCGGTGAATCTGCCGGGGCCTACCTCCTCCACCACCCTCATCCTGAAGGCGGCGATGGAGCTCTTCCACAGCATCGTCAATCCGTCGCTGAAGGTGCGCCGCATCTATGTGGTGGCTTCACACGTGATGCCGGAGGAGAAGGCAGGAGGCGTGCAGCTGGACCTTTTCGACGAACATCCCGTAGATTTGGCGAAAGAACGGCGTCAGCAGGAGGCCATCCTGGAAATCCGCCGCCGTTTCGGCAAGAACGCCATCCTCAAGGGTATGAATTTTGAGGAAGCGGCTACCACGCGCGAGCGGAACAATCAGAGAGGAGGACACAAGGCATGAAAGGATTGTACGACGATATCATCGGCCTGGAGCATCCGGTCTCCAAACGGCATCGGCCCATGTCCATGGCCGACAGGGCTGCGCAGTTCGCCCCTTTTGCCGCCCTCAAGGGCTTCGACGACGAAATTGACCGCACGCGCGAGGAAGAAATGGCCGATGATGCATGATTTTTGTTTATCTTTGCAGACGTGAAAAAAATCGCACTCATATTTTGCTCTTTGCTCATAGCTGCCTGCTCAGAGGCGCAGGTGGTGCAGTACAGGCCCAAAGTGGTGAAGGAATACCCCCACTCGGTGACGGCCTATACGCAGGGGCTCTTTTTCCATGATGGCGTGCTCTACGAAAGCACCGGCCAGTACGGAGGGAGCGCCATCCGGACCGTCAACCTGCAGGACGGAAAGTCCATCGTTGAAAAGAAGTTCAACAACAAATACTTCGGGGAAGGTTCCGTCATCCTGAACGGGGACCTTTTCATCCTCACCTGGATGAATAAGGTCGCCTTCATCTACGACGCGAAAACGCTCACCTATAAACGTACCGTCAGCTATCCCCGCCAGGGTTGGGGACTCACCACGGACGGAAAGCAGCTCATTGCCAGTGACGGCAGCTCCAACCTCTATTTCATGAATACATCTTTGAAGCTGCAGAAGACACTCCCCGTCACGCTGAACGGGCGTCCGCTCAGGAACCTCAACGAACTGGAGTGGATAGACGGAAAGATCTGGGCCAACGTGTACCTGACGGATATGATTGTCATCATCAATCCCAAAAACGGAAAGGTGGAGGGGAAGATTGACTGCACGGGGCTGCTTCCTGCCAATTTGAAAACGCCGGATACGGATGTGCTGAACGGTATCGCCGTGGACGGGAAAGGGCATATCTTCCTCACCGGGAAAAACTGGCCCCGGATGTATGAGATTGAGCTTATAAAGTAATATTTGGGGGTATCGGACAAACCCGGTTGAGAAACACCCTTTGAACTTGATGCGGTTCATACCGCCGAAAGGAAAATGAAAAGATTATCGCTGATGGCAGCGCTGTCTATGCTGCCGATTTGTGCGTTTGCACAGGAAAGGCTGGATTCAGCCGTGGTTTCGGCCACAAGGGCCGGCGTCAACACACCCGTCGCATATGAGAATGTGGGCCGCGAAACGCTGCGGCAGGCCAATCCTATGAATTCCCTGCCCATGGCGCTGACCCTGCTGCCCTCCGTGGTGACCTACAACGAGGGCGGAACGGGCCTCGGGAATTCCGCGATGACCATCCGCGGCAGCAAGGGCTCGCAGATCAACGTGACGCTGAACGGCATTACCCTCAACGACGCGGAATCGCAGGAGGTCTTCTGGGTGAACATCCCTTCGCTCACGGCGCTCCTTTCCGGCGTACAGGTGCAGCGGGGACTGGGGACATCGGCCAGCGGAGCCGGGGCATTCGGCGCCAGCATCAACATGAACACCGCCTTCGTCCAGGCCGATCCTTCCGTCGTGCTGGAGGAAAGCATAGGCTCCTACGGGACCGTCATTTCGTCGGCCGCCATCTCGTCGGGTCTTACCAGACGCGGGATTTACGCCAATCTGGCGTGGAATGTCGGCCGCACGGACGGCTACATCTACGGGGCCGATGTCAACGCCACCTCCCTTTTCGCCGTGCTGGGCTGGCTGGGAGCAGGGCAATCGCTTCGCCTTACCTATCTGATGGGCGACCAGCGGAGCGGCATTACCTGGGATGGCATCGACCTGGAACAGTATGCGCAGGACCGCCGCTACAACGGGGCGGTGGGCAATACGGACAACTACGGCCAGCATCACCTGCAGTTGAATTACACGCGTACGCTGGGTCCCGGTCTCACCTGGACCAATACTGTTAATTACACGCGTGGGGACGGGTACGACGAATACCACAAGCGCAACAAGAAACTGGCGAACTACGGCGTCGCGGGCGGCGGCCGGGCCGATATCCACTACCGCAAGCGGATGGACAACGACCTGTGGGTGCTGAGCAGCAATCTGCGCTTTAAAGGCGGGCAGTGGGACTTTACCGGGGGCGTAAACGCTGGGTATTACCGCGGCGCCCACTGGGGCGAGGTGCTTTCCCATCCCTCGGACGCCTGGTACGATAACCAGGGCCGGAAATGGGACGCCAGCGCTTTTCTGCGGGCCGAATGGCGTCCTCTGGACTGGCTCACTGCCTATGCGGAGGCGCAGTACCGTTTCATCCATTACCGTTTCTGGGGCGTGGACGACGACTGGCTGGAATACGGCGGGCAGGATGCCGACCGTCTGGACTACACCCGGCCCTGGAACTTCTTCAACCCCCGCGCAGGCGTGACGGCGCAGTGGGGAAGGCACAAGGTCTATGCGTCTGCTGCCATCGGCCACCGCGAACCCGGCCGCAGCGACATCAAGGAAAATATAAAAGGTACGGGCGCGCCCATCAGTCCGGAGGCGATGCTGGATCTGGAACTGGGCTGGCATTTCACGGGGGAGCGGTTGGAAGCATCGGCGGGTCTCTATGCGATGGAATACAGGGATATGCTGCTTGAGACGGGCCGATTGTCGGATTCCGGCTACGCCATCAAGGAGAACGTGCCCCGGGCCTGGCGGCGCGGCATCGAAGTTCAGGCCGCCTGGCAGCCCCTGCGCTGGCTCCGGCTGGACGGCAATGCCACTTTCTCGCTCAATGAGATTGCGGAATATACGGCCTATGTGCCTTTCGACGACTATTCCGCCACGCATCCCGTGCATTACGGACGCACAACCATGCTCATGTCTCCGGGAATTATCGCGATGGCCCGTCTCCAGCTGACGCCCTGGAAGGGGAGTGTCCTCAGTTTGGACGGGAAGTACGTTGGAAAGCAGTTTCTGGATAACTCCATGCGGGAGTCCCTGGCCGTTCCGACTTACTTTATTGCCGGTCTCAGCCTGGGGCAGGAATTCCCGATCCGCATGGGCATCCTGTCGCTGAGCGCCCATGTCAATAATTTGTTGAATAACTTGTATTATGCGGCCGGTTGGCGCTGGGAAAGTTATGATCCCAATACGGATACTGTTTCTACCGGTGTTGGCGTTTACCCCCAGGCTCCGCGCAATTTCATGCTAAAAATCCGCCTATCTTTTTAAAAAAATTTATTTACAAAAAATTAGTTAAAAAAATTTTGCGGATAAAAAAACATTGTTTATATTTGTCATGGAAATGGGTGGACGCTCCTTTCCAACAAGATAAACGCTTCTTCTAACCAAGTAATTAACCTTCTTCTTTTTAAGGTAAGAATACACTACTAACTAACCAAAAAATAAGGTTCGCAGGGATGCGAGCTTTATTTTTTTTATTAAATTTGTGACAAACAATAACACTATGCGTAAAATCCTTCTCTTTATTGCCGGCTTGGTGTTCCTGTTCACCGGCTGTAAAACCACCCCTAAAACGAACCCTGTCCTGGAGCAGTTCACCGATATCATGGATCTGGAAACGGGAAAGGTATTGTCGGCCCAAGAGGCAACTGCTGCCAACGGTATCTGCGGCGAATGGCATCCGCAACTCTTCGACAGCCAGCAGAGTATCGCCTACGTCCGCATAAACCCCGAAGCTTATGAACTGAACATCTTCTGCGGAGAAGGGGAGCAGGCGGACAGCACCAGCGCCCTGTGCATGCGCAATTCCGCTGTTGCCGGTATCAACGGCAGCTATTTCAACGTGCAGGAGCTTACGCACACCACCTATGTGAAGGACGACCGCGCAGAAGTGGGCGAAACGCTGCCCAGCGAAGTCTTCCGCACCAACGGCGTTTTCCTCTCCGGCGAGGACGGCTATGAGATTGATGCGGCCGACACGGTAGCTGTACTTCAGGCGGGGGAGAAAAGTTGGGAAGCCATGGCCAGCGGCCCCATTCTCATCGACGATGGCAAGCCCATTGTCTACGAAGAAGGCATTCAGGGATGGGAGAAGTTCTATAACCGCCGTCATCCCCGCACAATGGTGGGAAAGGACGCAGAAGGTTACCTCTGGCTGGTGGCGGTGGACGGACGCTTTGACGAAGGTGTCGGCATGACCATCGCGGAAATGACGGAATTGGCCCAAATGCTGGATCTGACGGATGCCCTGAACCTGGACGGCGGCGGCTCCACCACCCTATGGACGTTGGAAAAAGGCGTGATGAACCATCCGTACGACAACAAACGCTATGACCACGAAGGCCAGCGCGTCGTGCCCAACGTGATAGGCGTCGTCAAAAAGTAATTGATCCCGGAATTATTTTAGCAGCTCCGGCCGCCTTTCACGGGTGCGCCGGAGCGCCTCGTTATCCTGCCAGGCCCGGATGAGTTTGGGGTTGCCGCTCAGCAGCACGTCCGGCACCTTCCAGCCGTTGAATTCGGCGGGACGGGTGTAAACGGGAGGAGAAACCAGGCCGTCCTGGAAGGAATCGGAGAGGGCCGATGTCTCATCGCTCAGCACACCGGGCATCAGGCGGATGATGCTGTCGGCCAGAAGTGCCGCGGGAATCTCTCCGCCGCTCACTACGAAATCTCCCACGGAAATCTCCCTGGTGATGAGGTGCTCGCGGATTCGTTCGTCGATGCCTTTGTAGTGCCCGCAGAGAATGATGATGTTCTCCTTCAGGGAAAGCTCGTTGGCAATACCCTGGGTGAGGATTTCGCCGTCCGGGGCCATGTAGATAACTTCGTCGTAGTGGCGCTGGGCCTTGAGCTCCTGAATGCAGTTGTAGACGGGCTCCACCATCATCACCATGCCGGCGTCGCCGCCGTAGGAATAGTCGTCCGTAGTCTGGCGCGGCCCCAGCCCATAGGGACGCAGGTCGTGCACGTGGATTTCCACCAGGCCCTTCTTCACGGCGCGGCCGGGAATGGAATGGGAGAGGGGACTGTCCAGCAATTCGGGGACAATGGTGATGATGTCTATTCTAAGCATTTTCAATGGGTTTGTGCTGCAAAAATAGCTTTTTTTCGTGGAATATGCTTATATTTGTAAGTTAAAGTTAAACCTAGAACAAACAACAATGAGTGAAGAATTGAAGCCTGTGGCCGCCGAGCCAGTCGTAGAGCCCATCGTTGAGCCCGCAGTTGAGCCCGCCGCAGATGTAGCACAGAGCGCCCAGCCAGTGGCGCAGGAAGAAGTCAATCTGGCAGAGAAAACCCTGGCGGAACTTACAGCCCTTTTCCAGGAGCTGA
The DNA here is from genome assembly GCA_017553545.1 of Bacteroidales bacterium. Taxonomy (GTDB): domain Bacteria; phylum Bacteroidota; class Bacteroidia; order Bacteroidales; family UBA932; genus Cryptobacteroides. Next base: position 8,011 of record JAFZKT010000073.1, read on the forward strand.
AAGATGCCCCGGACAGCATGAAGCGTTCCAAGGAGGCCGATGCAATCAAGTCGGCTTTCTACAAGAAGCTTTCGAAGGAGAAGGCCGCGGCTGGCGAAGATGCCGCCGTGGATGAGCCCGACGAAAATACAGCATCGGAAGAAAGCACCGTTCCGCTCCAGAGCGGTCCGGTGAGCCCGTTCGCCGCCATCGAGGCCGGTTTCAAGGCCCTGTATGTGGAATACAAGAAGGCCCGGGCAGAATATAATAAGGAACAGGACGCCCTCCGCGAAGAAAACCTGAAAGTCAAGCAGGCTATCATCGAGGAACTGAAAGCGCTGGTGGAAAACCCCGGCGACATGAAGGACGCTTTTCCCAAGTTCCGCGATATCCAGAACCGCTGGCGCGAGGCCGGTCCGGTCCCGCAGCAGAGTTTCCGCGACGTAAACGATACCTATCAGCTCCATATCACCAAGTTCTATGACCTGGTGGACATCAACCGCGAACTCAGGGATCTGGATTTCAAGAAGAACCTGGAAGCCAAGACCGCGTTCTGCGAGCAGGCTGAAGCCCTTGCAGAGGAAGAGGATGTGGTGGAAGCTTTCAAGGAACTTCAGAAACTCCATGAGCAGTGGAAGGACCTGGGTCCCGTGGACAAAGAGCACCGGGAAAGCATCTGGGAGCGTTTCCGCGCCGCCACCTCGGTCATCAACAAGCGTTACCAGGCCCATTTCGAGGGGATGAAGGCCCAGCAGCAGGAGAACCTCGCCGCCAAGGCCGCCCTCTGCGAAAAGGTGGAAGCCATTGCCGCGCAGGAGATTTCTTCATCGGCCCAGTGGAACAATCTGAGCAAGGAGATTGAGAAGATCCAGGCCGAATGGCGCAGCATCGGCTTTGCCACCCGCAAGGACAATCAGAAGATCTATGAGCGTTTCCGCGCCGCCTGTGACAGATTCTTCGAGCGTAAGCGCGCCTCCTTCTCGGAGTTCAAGGATACGATGAACGAGAATCTGGCGAAGAAGATGGCCATCATCGAAGAGGCCGAATCCCTCTCCGGCAGCACGGACTGGAAGGCCACCGGAGACCGTCTCATCGAACTGCAGAAGCAGTGGAAGGAAATCGGCGCCGTGCCCCGCAAGAAGAGCGAGGTCATCTGGAAGCGTTTCCGCGCCGCCTGCGACGCCTTCTTTACGGCCCGCGCCCAAAACCGGCCGGAGCCCAAGCCCGCCCGTGCGCCCCGCAAAGCTGGGGAGCGTCCTGCCGGCCGCGGTGAGCGTCGTCCCGTTTCGGAAGTGGATCGCCTGAAAGAGCAGTACAATGCCCTGCAGCAGGAGATTCAGACCTATGAGAACAACATCGGCTTCTTCGGCCTTTCCAAGGGCGCGGAGAAACTGAAGGCCCAGATGCAGGAACGCATCGACGCTGCCAAGGTTAAACTGGAAGACCTAAAAGCGCAGATTCGCGCCAAGCAGGCCGAAGAAAGCAAGGAGGACTAAGCGATGGATAAGAAATCAGTTATCGGCTTTGTTCTCATCTTTGTCATCATGATAGTCTTTTTCGGCTATCAGAGCAGACAGGTAAAAAAGCAGCAGGAAGCGGAAGCCAAGGCCGCACGCGAACAGTTTGTTGCGGACACCATCAAGCGGGCTCAAGGGGATACCCTGGACGTGAACGAAGCCCAGGAGGCTGTCTCACAACAGGAAGCCCAGACTGCCGTCCCCTCTGAAGATGCCTCTTCACAGGCCATCGCCCCCGAGTCCGTCGCCCGTGATACGGTGGAGGCCCAGATTGTCACGCTCTCCAACGAGAAACTGGAAGTGCGTTTCACCACCAAAGGCGCGCAACCCTATTCTGCGCTGATTAAGGATTATCTCACCTACTCGAAGGATTCGCTGTTCCTCCTTCAGCCGGGAAAAACGCAGCTGGGTTTCACTATCTTTGCTCAGACAGCTGTAGATACCAGAATGATGGATTTCCAGGTGGAGGAAACAACGGACAGTACCGTTGTGATGCGTGCTCCTTACGGTGCGGGCTTTATCGAGCAGCGCTATGCCATCCAGCCGGATTCTTATTCGGTTAACCAGACACTGTCCCTGGTGGGATTGGGAGATGCGATCAAGCGTGATCCTCATGTCGGTGTGGAATTCGACGCCACGCTTCCGCGGATGGAAAAGGGCTATAGGAACGAAACGCAGTATTCCCGGCTGAACTATTATTTCCCGGAAGACAACAAGCCGGGCAACATCGGGAATGGCCGGAACGGAAGTGAGCGTTTCCCCGTCCCCATCGAATGGTTCGCCTTCCAGCAGCAGTTCTTCAGCGCTATCATGCGTGCGCCGGAAAAGTTCAGTTCCGCCGAAAACTTCAGCATCGAGTTCCTGCCCAAAGGCGACAAAGACCTGATGCATTGCAATGCCCAGCTGAAGGTGGACCTCAATACTGAGAAAACGGAGAGAGTCGATGTCCAGTTCGAATACTACTTCGGCCCCAACGACTATAAGGGTCTGAAGGCCTATGGACACGCTTATGAGAAGGTGATTCCGTTGGGCGGTAAGATCATCGGCATATTCACCAAGTGGGTTATCATTCCGCTGTTCGACTGGCTCCACCGCTTTATCTCCAACTTCGGCATCATTATTCTCTTGATGACCATCTTCATCAAGATCGTGGTGCTGCCGCTGGCCTATAAGAGCTATTCTTCATCGGCCAAGATGCAGGCGTTACGCCCGTTCATGGAGAAGATCAACGAGAAGTATCCCAAGCAGGAGGATGCGATGAAGAAGCAGCAGGAGACGATGGCCCTGTACAAGCGGGCGGGCGTCTCGCCCATGGGCGGCTGCCTGCCGATGCTTCTGCAGATGCCCATCCTGTGGGCCATGTTCCGCTTCTTCCCGGCATCCATCGAACTGCGTCAGCAGCCGTTCCTGTGGGCCGAGGACCTGAGCGCCTACGATGATGTCATCCACTGGGACTTCAGCATCCTGGGGATGAATCACATCTCGCTATTTGCCCTCCTGATGGCGGTTTCCATGTTCTTCTACTCGAAGATCATGCAGAACCAGACGGCGGGGAACGACCCTAACGGCAAGATGATGAAGACGATGAGCCTGTATATCATGCCCATCATGATGTTCTTCATCTGTAACAACCTCTCCGCGGGTCTCAGCTATTACTATCTGCTGAGCAACCTCATCACCATGCTGGAGACTTGGATCATCCGCAAATGGGTGGTGGATCCGGAAAAAGTGGTGGCCAGAGTGAAGGAGTCGGAAAACAAGCCCATCCCTAAGAGCAAGTGGCAGCAGCGTCTGGAAGAAGCCCAGAAAATGCAGCGCCAGATGCAGAACCAGAAACAGAAACGCAAGTAAACGTTATTCCTGGCTCTCCCTTGTCATTCCGAGCGAAGCGAAGAATCTCATGATTGCAGATAATCTGCATACTATCCTGTCGAAACTGCCATCAGGGGTGTCCCTGGTGGCTGTTTCCAAATTTCATCCTATAGCAGCGCTGATGGAGGCCTATGACGCCGGTCAGCGCATCTTCGCGGAAAGCCGTCCGCAGGAGCTGGCAGCCAAGGTGCCGAAGATGCCCGCCGACGTGCAGTGGCATTTCATCGGCCATCTCCAGACCAATAAGCTCAAGCTGGTCCTGCCGCACGTCACGCTGGTCCAGTCCGTGGATTCCCTGCATCTGATGGAAGCTATCTCCGCCTGGGCCGTTGCCAATAATCGCACTGTGGATGTCCTTCTGGAACTCCACCTGGGAGCCGAAGAAACCAAACAGGGTTTCTCCGAGGAGGAAATTATGCAAATAGTCTGCGGGAAGGTAGTTTTGTCGCAAACCGTCGCTTCGCGACCCCTCCCAGACTGTCGTCGGGCAAGCCCGACTCCCGTGGGCCCCTCCCCCTTATCCGGCCGGGGGTGGCCAGAGGTTTGCGAAAAACTACGCTTCCCTCCGACTATTCCGGGTATCCGCCTCCGCGGCCTGATGGGCATGGCGACAAACACCGAGGATATGGCGGTGGTGGAAAGGGATTTCGAACGGATAGAGGGGCTGTTTAAGCGGATGCAGGCGATGAATCTGCCGGACTTTGACATCTTATCTATCGGGATGTCCGGGGACTGGCCGGTAGCTGTGAAGCACGGCGCCACGATGGTCCGTATCGGCACCGATATCTTTGGCCCCAGAGAGTACTGACCATCTTAAGCAGGTTTTCATGTTTTACGTGCTTAAGATTGTCAGCTGATACCATCTTAAGCATTTTTTCTAGAGTATTGTGCGTAAGATGGTCAAGCCATCAATTCAGTAGTTTGGTGATTTGGTCATCCGTGGCATTGGGAGCAATGCTGCGGATGTGCTCTTTCAGGAATGAAAGAGATTCGGAAGGGGAGTGATTGGTTTGGAGCGAGCTGCCCCCATGGGCCTCGAAGCCTGCGAAGAAGGGGGCTGCATTGTTGTCGAAGAGGTCCTCCGGACGACAGAAGGAAGAGTATTGCCAGCCGTTGTATTGGAGGTTAGGACCGCGGTACACGCGGATAATGTCGCCGGTAACCACGCGGCATTGCATCATCAGGCGACACATCAGGGCGTCAGCGGCGCCTTTTTTGATGCCCAGCAGGCCACGCGTTTCCTTGATGCCGATGCTGCCGTTCAGCTGAAGATAATCTAGAACCTGCTGCTGGGCGTTGTCTGGGGCGTATTTGGGCAAGCTGCGGCGGTAGTTCATCAATTCGCGGTACCATTCCACGGTGGCAAAGGCGGCCTTTCCGCCCCAGAGGAATTTGCCATAGGCAATCTCACCGCTTTGCACACAGTCTATTTTCCAGTCCCAGGGGGTGAAGGAGAGATCATCCTGCGAGTCGAACCAGTTGTCGGCCGATGTCATCTCTTCGATGGAATACCCTGGGATGGGGTTGGCAAAGAAGGGGACGATGCCCAGTTCTAGCACCGTCCCAATCATTGTCTCGGGACTGACCACCCGCGCGGGGAGGCCGTTCCCCATCTTTTTCTCGAACGACATACGCTATCGCACTATTACCCGCCATCAGGCGGGCGGCCGGGCCGTGTTTTTGCAACCAAAAACGGAAAGGCGAAAAGGCCGCAGGGGTGTATGAGGGGGCGGAGCCCCCTGTATTAATGCGCCATGATGGCACCCACCAGACCCAGAATGGCGTAAAATTCCGGGAGGGCGGCGTAGATGAGGGTGTTGGTGACCACGTCGTGGCCCTGGGAAACGCCCACGATACCGTTGGCGCAAACCTGTCCCTGACGGATGCCGGAGATCATGCAGGCGAGTCCCACGGAGATGCCGATGCCGAAGCACAGCATGCCGCTGATGGTACCGGCAGTGAATTTACCCAGCATGATGAAGAAGGCCACGAAACCGTAAATACCCTGGGTGGAGGGGAGGGCGCTCAGCAGCAGGTAGCTGCCGGAAGCCTCCGGTTTGCGTTTGAGGGCACCTTCGGCCGCATTGCCGGCGATGGTGGTGCCGATGGAGGAGCCGATACCTGCGAGGGCAAGTACCAGACCGAGTCCGAGATAACCTAAGATTTGTTCCATAGTGTAAAGTATTTATTATTGTTTCTTTAGCGGGTTAAAGGTTCTGCCGCCGGCTTCATACCCGGAATTCTTGAAGAACTCCAGGAAGTTCAGACGCAGCGGGTGAACGAAGGCGCCCAGCGCGCACATCGCGATATTGAGGGTATGGCCGATGACCACCAGCAGGATGAACGGAATCCAGAGCGGAAGGACGGAACCGTCGCCCAGTACCATGGCTCCCATGTCGTTGAAGGCCATGCCAAGCATGCCGCCGGCAAGACCCAGGGCGTACAGACGCAGGTAGCTGAGGACGTCGCCCATCAGACCGGTAATCATATTGTAGGTGTCCCACAGGCCCATGCCGATGTTGGCGAACTTGTTGCGCTTGGGGTCGTTGAATACAAAGATGCCCAGGGCGCTTATAACGCCGAGGCCAATTACAATCCATTTGGTGATGGCTTCGTTCAGCACGCCGGCGAGGGCGAAAGCGGCAACCGCGACACCGCCCACGATGAGCAGCGTCCAGCCCCAGGTGCCCAGGGATGCGAAGAAGCCTTTGGTCTTTGTCTGGTGGATGGTTTTCACCACCATAGCCAGGCAGATGTGGAGAATGCCCACTGCCAGCGCCAGAATCATGGTGGCGTCGTTGCCGGCTATCTGTGCGGGCAGGAAAATGCCCTTGATGGGTTCAAAGACGCTCCACTGCGAAATGTCCATGGAGAAGAAGGTGTGGAACAGGAAGCCGATGACAACCGTTGCGCCGCCCAGAATCATCACCAGCGGTGCCATGTCCTTGAAGGAAGGTACCTTCTTCAGCAGGCTGCCCGCCAGGAGCAGCACCAGTCCATATCCTGCGTCGCCCATACAGAAGGCGAAGAACAGCAGGAAGAAGATGCTGATGAAGGGCGTGGGGTCGAAGCCGTCGTAGGCCGGGCGGCCGTACATGTCCGTAAGTGTTTCAAATTGACGGACAAACCAGTTGTTCTTGAAACTGATGGGAGGATTGTCTTCCACCACGGCGGCATCCTTCAGATAGAATACGCCGGCGGCGTCCAGGGCCGATGTCACCTCCGCGTCTTTCTCCGTGGGAGCGTAGCCCACCAGGGTGACGATGGTGTCTTCGGCCGCAGGAACGGCGGCTGCGCCGGCAAGGTGCAGATCCAGTTTGGCGTAGTCTTCCGCCTTGCGCTCTTCAAGTTCCGCCATGCGCTCACGGGCGCCCGCCAGACGGCTGAGGACCGTCTGGAAGTGATGCTCGTGTTCCTTGAGTTCTTTCTCCTTTTCGGTGATATCCGCTTCCGGAATGGCGATTTCGCCGGGAAGGGCATCATCGCCCGCCACAACGAACCAGGTCTTGCTTTTTTCGGCCTGGATGACGGAGAGGGCGTATTCGCCTGCCCATTCGGGCTTGAAGGCTTTGGTGGAGAGGACGTGGAAGTGGATGGGCGCGCCGGCTTCTTTCAGGGTTTGCAGAAGTTCGGGGTTGAACTGCCCCCATACGCGAAGGGACTCTACATCTTTGCGAAGCGCCTTTATGTCATTGCTGTCGTCGGCGTAGCGCATCAGCATCCCGCCGGCAAGGCGGACGATGTCGCCGTCAATGGCCTCCGGCACTGTTCCTTCGGGGATTTCAACCCCCTGCAGGCCGTGAATGAGGCCGTCCAGAAGCTCAATGTCGGCCACCAGTTCCTCCGAGGTGGCGTCAATGGGTTTGGCACTGCGGGTGATATCCACCAGGCCAATCTCCTGGAGACGCTCCAGAAGGTCGTTCTGTGTTCCGTTAAGCAGGATGAAGGAGTATTTGGTCATGGAGGCTATCATAGCTGTGAGGCCTCCTCCTCCTCTGCATGGCGTTTTTTAACAATCTTGGAAGCCGCTTTGGACAGGTTTTCCTCGTCTTCCATATAGCGTTTGATCTTGCGGATGGCTTCCTGGTAGCCGGGGATCTGCACTTTCTCGTACAGGTTCACCTTCTGGGTGGTCTTCCGGCGGTTGTAGTCCAGGATGCGGGCTTTCTCCAGATAAACCTCGCTCTCGATGCCCAGGCGGCTGAGTTCTTTCAGAATCTCCACGCCGTCGGCGAACCAGGCGGGCTTGGTGAAAGCGTTGAAGGGCTTGATTTCGTAGTGAATCTCTCCGAGGGCGGGCGTTTTTACGCCGGCCACCTTCTTCGTGTAGAGGTCCACGTCCGTGATGGCGATGAGCCCGGGCTCGAATTCGTTCCACAGGGCCGCCATATAGTTGTAGCGCTTCAGGGCATCTTCCAACTGGGCTACAAGGTTCTCGCTTTCCGTCTTGGCCTTCCGCACCTCCAGCCGCAGCGCGCTCTCCTTGTTCTGAAGGGTAGGGAGCGCCCGCTGCCGGACCTTGAGCTGCTTGCCCAGTTCCGTCAGGGAGGTTTTGTTATATTGGAATTTAATGGCCATTATTTAGCCCAGTATTTATCGATTAAGGCCTGTTTGATACCGGTTTCGGCCGGCGTGAAGTATTTTGCGAAGAGTTTCCAGGCCGTGTTCAGCATTTCCTCGATGGAGATGTTTACGTCAATGGCCAGGAGTTCCCTTGCGTAGTCTTTTGCGTAATCCAGGCAGCGGTGGTCATAGTCGCTCAGGTCGAAGCCGTTCTCCAGCTTGGTCTTGGCGTTCTGGGCATCCGCATACAGACGAACGGAGGCGTTCATCACCTGCGAGTGGTCCTCGCGGGTCTTCTTGCCCTGCACCAGCTGTTTCAGTCGGCTCAGCGAGCGGAACGGGTCGATGATCACCTTGCCGGTGTCTGAATCGGCCCTCAGGAAGAGCTGCCCTTCCGTGATGTAGCCCGTGTTGTCCGGGATGGCGTGCGTGATGTCGCCGTCGTTCAGGGTGGTCACCGCGATGATGGTGATGGACCCTTCTGTGGGCAGCTGCACGGCTTTTTCGTAGATCTTCGCGAGGTCACTGTACAGCGAGCCGGGCATGGAGTCCTTGGACGGAATCTGGTCCATACGGTTGGACACGATGGAGAGGGCGTCCGCATACAGGGTCATGTCCGTCAGGAGCACCAGCACCTTTTCGTTCTTCTCCACGGCGAAGTATTCCGCGGCGGTGAGGGCCATATCCGGCACCAGGAGGCGTTCCACCGGGGGATTCTCCGTGGTGTTGATGAAGCAGATGATCTTGTCCAGGGCGCCGGCTGCCTCGAAGCTGTGACGGAAGAAGAGATAGTCGTCGTTGGAGAGGCCCATGCCGCCCAGGATGATCTTGTCTACGTCGGCGCGGAGGGCCACGTTCGCCATCACCTGGTTATAAGGCTGGTCCGGGTCTGCGAAGAAAGGAATCTTCTGGCCGGAGACCAGGGTGTTGTTCAGGTCGATGCCCGCGATGCCCGTGGGAATGAGCTGCGAGGGCTGGCGGCGCTTGTAGGGGTTCACCGAAGGACCGCCGATCTGGCGTTCCTCGCCTTCGATTTCCGGACCGCCGTCGATGGGGTGTCCGTAGGCGTCGAAGAAGCGGCCCGAAAGCTGCTCGGATACCTTCAGGGTAGGGGGTTCGCCCAGGAAACAGACCTCCGCGTTGGAGGGGATGCCCTCCGTGCCGGAGAAAATCTGCAGGGTTACCAGGTCACCCTTGATGCGCACCACCTGCGCCAGGCGGCCGGCCACCACGGCCAGTTCGTCGTTGGAAACGCCCTTCGCGTGAAGGGATACGGTGGCTTTGGTAATGCCTTCCAGTTTGGTGTAGACTCTTTGATATGCTTTTGTCATGGCTAGGCAATCATTTTCTTAACGGATTCGTTGTAGGCCCAGAACTGCTCGCTTTCGTAGGCGCTGTAGTTCATCTGGCGGAGCTCGTTGATGAGGTTCTTGAAGAACTCACGGCATTTTTCGAAGTCCTCGAAGTCGTAGTCTTTGTCGCAAATCTCCAGGACCAGGTCCAGCATATAGCGCTGACGCTCCAGCGGGCAAAGCGCGTCGATGGCGTCGAAGGCGTCCTGCTGCAGGATAACGAAGTCGATGAGCTCGCTCTTCCAGAAGTTCACGTGGTAGCTCATGGGAACGCCGTCGTCGCCCAGGATGTTGATCTGTTCGCTGGCCTCCTTGCCGCGGCGGATGAGGTTCTTGGCGTGGAATACTTTCTCCACCCAGCCTTTCTCCACGGTCTCGTCCAGGTATTCCACAATTTCAGGGTAGTCCAGGTATTTGGAATAGGACTCCAGCGGGCCGACGGCAGGGTAGCGCTTCTGGTCTGCACGTCCCTGTTCCAGGGCGTAGAAGCAGCGGGCTGCCTTCTTGGTGCTTTCCGTGACGGGTTCCTTGAGGTTACCGCCGGCAGGGGATACCGTGCCGATGAAAGTGACCGCGCCGGTCTGTCCGTTGTTCAGGACCACCATGCCCGCACGGGCGTAGAAGTTGGAGATAATGGCCGAAAGGTCCACCGGGAAGGCATCGGCCCCCGGAAGTTCCTCCATGCGGTTGGACATCTCACGGAGGGCCTGGGCCCAACGGGAGGTGGAGTCTGCCAGCAGCAGGCACTTGAGGCCCATCGCGCGGTAATATTCGCAGATGGTCATAGCCGTGTACACCGATGCTTCACGCGCGGCCACGGGCATGTTGGAGGTATTGCAGATGATGGTGGTACGCTCCATCAGGTGACGGCCCGTATGGGGGTCGATGAGTTCCGGGAACTCCGTGAAGATTTCCACCACCTCGTTCGCACGTTCGCCGCAGGCCGCCATCACGATCACGTCGGCGTCGCCCTGCTTGGCGATGGCGTGCTGCAGCACGGTCTTGCCGCAGCCGAAAGGTCCCGGGATAAAGCCCGTGCCGCCTTCCGCGATGGGGTTCAGCGTGTCAATCACGCGGACACCCGTTTCCATGATGCGGTTGGGGCGGGGTTTCTCCTTGTAGCCCTTGATGGCCACCTTGACGGGCCATTTCTGGATCATGGTCACCTTCACCTCTTCGCCTTCTTCATTGAGGAGGACGGCGATTTCTTCGTCGATGGTATATTCGCCGGCGGGCTTGATGCTCTTCACCTTGTATTCCCCCTGGAAAGCAAAGGGAACCATGATCTTGTGGGGCAGCCAGCCTTCCTTCACTTCACCCAGCCAGTCCGCGGCGATCACTTTGTCACCGGCCTGGGCCAGGGGCGTGAATTCCCATTTCCTGGCATGATCCAGCGGGTCCGTGTATTCGCCGCGCTGCAGGAACACTTCCTTCATGGTGGTGAGATTGTTCTGCAGGCCGTCGTACACGCTGGAGAGCAGGCCGGGGCCCAGCTGGACTTCCAGCATGCGGCCTTCGAATTCCACCACGTCGCCGCCTTTGAGGCCGCGGGTGCTTTCGAACACCTGCACGGAGGCGCTGTCTCCATTCACTTTAATGACCTCCGCCATCATCTTCACCCCTTGCAGGTCTATGTAGCAGATTTCATTTTCGGCAACAGGCCCGTCCACCTTTACGGTAACCAGATTCGAGACGATGCCCGTTACGATACCTTTCGTTTTCATATATTAACTTTCAAATTTTACTCCTTTGAAGGTGCCCTTCACTTCCTTCACCAGTTTCTGGAAGAGTTCGCGGCCTTTTTCTTCGTCCAGGGCCAGCCAGCGGTTCACGATGTTCAGCTTCGCCACATAGGCCAGTACGGCCGTGAGGTCAAAGTAGTGGAAGGTCTCCAGCGAGCCGATTTTCTCCCAGGCAATGTCGTCCAGGTCTTTTTCGCGGGACAGCAGGTCGCTCTGCGCGAGGGCATCGGCCACCTTCCGCTCTTCCTCGAATTCCCCGGCGCGGAAACGGTACAGGTCCGTGTCCAGGTTTACGTCGTCCTCTCCGCCCTCTCCGGTGATCATGTCCTGGTCTTCCGGACGGCCCAGCTGACGGTTCAGGAAACGCACCTTGGCGTTCCGGAGGTTAAGGTCGAAGCTGAAATACTGGCGGATGAACCTGCTGGGGTGCTTCAGCGCTTCCGCGTAGAAGTCCGGCGTCAGTTCATCGGCCTGGAAACCCTTCAGCAGGAAGTCCAGTGCCTGAGAGTCTTTCTCGCTCAGGTTCCCGCGAATCTCTTCAATCACGTTCTCGAAGCCTTGCCCGCCCGCGTACTTGAAGTCCGTGGTGAGGAAGGGGAGAGACGCGATGATGTACTCGAAGTTGCTCATCTAGCCGAACAGGATCTTCTTCGTGACGGGACGGAGGTATTCGCCGATGAGGGCCTGGAAAGCCTCGTCCGTAAGGGAAATGAAGTAACTGCCGTCTTTGGGGCCGATTTTAAAGCCGCCCTCCATCTTCTTGGAGAAGGAGGCCTCTACGCCTTTGCCGATGGTCTTGGAAAGTTCGCCCTTGACGAAGGGTTCCAGCTGCTTCTGCAGCTTTTCCGGCAGCACCAGGCTCAGGTCCGCGCTTTCCTGTGCGCTGAACTTCTGCGCCACGGCGGTGATGATTTCCTTGAGGAAGTTTTCATTGGAGAGCGCACCCTTCACGGGCTCCACGGCCTTGGCGACGATTAGGTTCTCCACGGCGGCGCGGGTGGCCTGCACGGTCTGGGTGGAGGCCATTTTTACGTCACCTTCCACTTTCACCTTATAGTCCGCCGCGTCCTTCTCCGCCTTGGCCTTGATGGCCGCCGCCTCTTCCTGCGCCTTTTTCACGATTTCGGCGGCTTCCTCCCTGGCCTTCGCCAGCAGGGCCTCGCCCTCTTCTTTTCCTTTCTGCAGACCCTCCTGATACAGTTTTTGGGTCAGTTCCTGGAGTTTATCCATATTGTTTTTTTATTGTGTTTTTCTTTATCCTACAAATATACGATTATTCCGGGAAACGACAAATACTTTCGGGCTTTCCGAGGACGGCTGGAAGGGACAGGAGTCCGGGGGGCTCCGCTCCGTCATGCCCGGTGAGACCGGGCATCTCCTTCGCTCCGTCCCTCCCATTGCGCCGTGCCCTGCGGGCACTGCTTTGGGCCCCTCCCACTATATGAGTCCGTGGGTGGACACACCCCCGGACTCCTGCCCCTTCCAGCCGCCGCCAAATGCATTATTAAGGTTCCTCTAGCATAACGGTTGGGGCCTCCAGCGTTACGCCAGACGGCCTCGAGTCCCTGGTGCGTAACGCCATGAGCCAGTAGCGTTACCCCCGGTGACCCAATAGGTGCTGGTCGCCCCCGCCTATGAACAATTTGCTATAAATAAAAATGTTTTGTATGTTTGCAAAAATGGCATTCTCTTTTAATGACTTGCCGCCCTCCCTTGCAGTTAAAATTACATCATCTCATAACCCATGAAAATAGAATTGTGCTCCGGACTGGTTGTTCTACTGTCTGTCTTCTTTCTTTCCAACTGCAACAAAGATACATATTCCTCGCATGAAGATGTTGAAAAACAGGACCTATCAGAAAAATCAGTCGAGAAGCTACCCTATGACTTACAAACACTTTCTATAGACGATGCTCGAACTGTAGCCAAGTTGTTTGTTGATGGTGAACTTCCGACTAAATCGGAAATACAAAAAACAATTAAGAGCGTTATACCAGTTTATGGAGAGGATGAAGACGTTCTTATGTATGCAGTAAACTATTCTGATGGTTTTATTCTGGTCTCCGCGACAACCAATTACTACCCCATACTTGCTGTGGTAGATCATGGGGAATTCTCGATACTTCCCAATTCGGGTCAGGAGTTAATTGTCGATGAAATAAAAGACGCCATCGCATATTCAAAAGATAGGCCCATTAAGGATGCAAAAAAGGTATGGCGTCACTATATGGACTCCCCTTCTTTAGAAATGTCGGCCACCAAAGTGGGTATTGAGTACTATATCCTATTGGATGATTATTTGATGGACTGGTATGATGATGGACGAACGGTTTACGTATTAAGGGATCAACCGGATAATATGCCCGATGATATGTATGAATACTTTTGCGAAAGTGCAAGTCTAGATATGCCCTGTGATTATCCATACATGGACTATGCAATTATAACAGAAAAGCATTATTCTGTGGAATCGACACTTGGACCATATCTTCAAACAAAATGGGATCAGAGTGGCAATGGTGATGGGACAGGAATCGCGTATAATTCTGCAGTTCCCGGCAATTTATATCTTGGTTGCGTGACTGTGGCTGTTGGTCAGATTATGCGCTATTTTGAATACCCATCATCCGCATATAATTGGTCGGCAATGCCGAATACGACATCCAATACTGTATTGTCATCTTTTTTGGCGACTTTACGAACCGAGTTAAATGTGGATATTGGCGGGGGATCAACATATCATAATGCGAAGAATACCCTTCAAAATTACGGTTATTCTGTTGTTGTTGAAAACCACTCGTCGACAGATGTGTACACGTCGTTGTCTAATAATCGCCCGGTTTATATGCGTGGAGAGAGCAACATTGAAGGTCACGCTTGGGTGTGTGATGGGTTCTATAACAGCTATGGTTATGATGAGTATAAACTGTATATATTACGTATTTTTAACGGGCAGTTGCACGATTTTGCAGAATGGGAGTCAGATCGAGTTTACGAGTTTGGACCAACGATGTTTCATATGAACTGGGGTTGGGGTGGCTATCAGGATGGGTATTATGTAGATTCTTCGGTACAGGGTTACTCCGGGATTAGAAAAGATTTGTTGATATCAACACAATAGTTTATTTGTTGTCGGAGATATGAAAAAGTTATTTTTGCTGTCTTTTTATTTCTTTCTTACTCTGGGCATTCTTTCGTGCGACAATCGGAGGGATGGTGGGATGGACCCCATAGAGTTTGACAAATACGAGTTGTTGTTTAGTCAGGATGGTGGGGAGCAAGAGCTTGAGTCTACCAATTATTCCGATTTTTTCATCAGTTTCTTGGAAGACGTGATAACTGGAGATTACCTTAATCATCCGACCTCACCCGCCTCTATGGAGGGGATAGAAATAAAGATTGAAGGCCGCAAATTGATCATTAAGGTAAGCCCGTCGGAAACGCCTCGGTGCTGGAAAATGGGGATGTGGCTTATGGATGCTTATAGCCGAAACATTTGGGTTCAGCAAAAGATGCTAAACGAAACATACTAGAAAACGTACGTGGTGCCCATGCTGACCATCCAGTTTTCGTCGAAATTGGCTATTTCACGGCCGACGTCAATGGAGAGGATGAAATTGGTGTTCATGTGGAGCTTGGCGCCGCAGCCGGCGCTGAAAATCACGTTGGGGCTGTGGCTTTCCAAGTAGATGTCGTCGTACTGACTGTCCAGAGCCCGCTGCTCTTCAAGACGATAGGAGGGCCTGTAAGCGCCGATATCTATAAAGGGATTGAACACAATTTCGAACTGCTGTCCCCAATCTTTGAAGCGGAAAGGGGTGATGCGGAATTCGAAATTACCCCAGATATAACCGGGTGCGGAAAAAGCGGTGTAGCGAAAGCCGCGGATGGTGTAGCGGCTGCCCAGGCCCGCATATTCCTCATAGAGGTAATTCAGCGTGGCGATTTCGTTCAGGTTGTAAAACGGCATTTCGCCGGCGATGGTTTCCTGCAATCCCAAATGATAGGCGAAGAGAATCCGGTCTTTCCAAACGGGAATGTAGCGCCGCAGATGCAGCACCAACTGGGCGTAATTGTATTTCCATCGGCTTAAATCCCCGTTCCCCAGAAGATAGGCTTCGAAATAGGTGCCTTTGCGCGGTGCCAGTTCGATGTCCCGCGTGTCGCAGGTGACGCCGGCCTTGAGTTCGAGGGAGTGGCCGCCGTTCGCTTCGTCGGCGTGAATGAGGCCGTACTGGATATATTTCAGGTACAGGCTGTTTCCGGAGTCGTAGTTTTTCAGGTTGAAGTCCGACACATTCACGTAGCGGTACACGCCGCCTGCCGCCCATTTCCAGGCGCCGCCGATAAGGCCCTCGAAAGTGGTCGCCGTCCGGAAAAACCGGCGTCGGTTAGTGTAAAAGGCCGTTCGCGTAACCTCATTCAGATCTTTGTCGGGATTATAGGGCGAATAGTGTCCGTTAAATCCGTAAAAGTTGTTCATCGTGGCATCCCGCCAGGTGGCCGATGCATTGAAACGGATGCCTGGAATAAGGGCCGACGATTCAAACATCCCGTGCAGGTACCAGCTGCCTTTAGTGGCCCAGGCGCCCGCGACGGAAATGTGGTGCTGAAAATTGGGATAGACCGTACCGTCGCCGTAATAGAAGAAGTCGCAGTAGGCGCCCAGGTTCAGGCCGATGTCCGTATTGTAACTGACGTTCGGCATGGGCGTAAACACCCAGCCGGTCTTTGGCTCCTCCTGTGCCAGGGCGGAAAAAGCTGCCAGCGAAAGAGTCAATATAAGAAACGCCCGTCTCATAGATTAACCCAGGAATCCCAGCAGGATACCGGCTGCAACAGCCGAACCGATCACGCCGGCAACATTGGGAGCCATGGCGTGGGTGAGGAGGTGGTTGGTAGGATCGGCCTCCAGGCCCACGGTCTCGCTCACGCGCGCAGCGTCCGGCACGGCCGAAACACCCGCATTGCCGATGAGCGGATTGATCTTGTTCCCTTCCTTGCAGAAGAGGTTCATGAACTTGACGAACAGCACGCCGAAGGTGGTGGCGATGACGAACGACGCCAGGCCCAGCCCGAAAATGAGGAGGCTGTTGCTGCTGATGAAGACATCGGCCTGGGTGGAAGCGCCCACGGTGAGGCCGATGAGCGTTGTCACCACGTCAATAAGCGGGCCGCCGGCCGTAGCCGCCAGGCGTTTGGTTACGCCGCTCTCTTTCAGGAGGTTACCGAAGAAGAGCATGCCCAGAAGCGGCAGGCCGCTGGGTACGATGAACGCGGTGCAGATGAAGCCCACGATTGGGAAGATGATCTTCTCCTTCTGGCTCACCTCGCGCGGCTTGCTCATCCGGATGAGGCGTTCCTTCTTGGTGGTCAGCAGTAGCATGATGGGCTTCTGGATCACCGGCACCAGGGCCATATAGGAGTAGGCCGATACGGCGATGGCTCCCATTAGTTCGGGGGCCAGCTTGGAGCTCAGGAAAATAGCCGTGGGGCCGTCTGCGCCGCCGATAATGCCGATGGCACCCGCCTCATTGGGCAGGAACCCCAGCTGCAGGGCCAGCAGGTACGCCCCGAAAATGCCCATCTGGGCGGCCGCTCCGATGAGGATGAGCCGCGGCCGGGAAATGAGGGCGCTGAAGTCCGTCATGGCGCCGATGCCCAGGAAAATGAGCGGGGGATACCAGCCGTTCCGCACGCCGTGATAGAGGATGTTCAGTACGGAACCATCCTCGTAAATGCCAATTTTGAGGCCCGTAAACAGCGGAATATTGCCGATGATAATACCGAAGCCGATGGGAACCAGCAGCAGCGGCTCCCACTTCTTGACGATGCCCAGCGTGATGAAGATCAGGCCGACGGCAATCATCACCAGATGCTGCCAGGTGCAGTTCGCGAATCCCGTGAACTGCCAGAACTGTTGCAGTGAATCGAAAACGTGTTCCATCAGGCGATACTGACGATGGGGGCGCCTTCCAGCACGCTGTCGCCCTTATTGACCAGAATAGCGGTGATTACGCCGTCCTTCGCGGCGGGGATTTCGTTCTCCATCTTCATGGCTTCCAGAACGGCCACCTTCTGCCCGGCCTTCACGGCCTGTCCTTCCTTGACGCTCACCTCCACGATGACGCCGGGAAGCGGGGAAGTAACCTGCACGGCAGCACCGGCAGCCGCTGCAGGTGCGGGAGCGGAGGTTGCGGACGCCCCTGAGGGAGCATCGGCCTTATTATTGGCGACCGAAGGGGCCGTCCCAACCGCAGCTTCCGCAGCGACGGGGGCAGCCGCAGCGACGGGGGAAGACAGCTCCACCTCATAGTCCGTGCCGTTCACGTTCACGGACAGGACTTTGCCGCTGGCTTCACCGATTGCTACGTTATATTCCTTGCCGTTGATCTTGAATGAATAGTTTTTCATATCTATCTAGGTAACTTTCTGAAATTCAGTGCTTTGTTTGTCCATCCGGAGTCCTTTCGGCGGATGGTCACAATCCCGGGCTCCACGTCGTGCACGCTTTCGCTGTAGTACAGGTGCAGCGCGGTGCCGATGGCGGCGTAGGTGTCCCCATCGGCCTCCATGTCCAGGGCCAACGCGATGGCTGCGGCGACTTCACCATCGGCCTTTTTCTTCCGCTTGAACTTCCCGGAAAAGATGTCCCCCGAGAACTTGTAGACGAAATAAAGGATGATGAGGGCGGCAAAGACCACGCACACGCTGATGAGGGTGAGCGTCCAGCCGTTGGGATCCTGTACGGCCATCCTTTCCGCGCCGGCGGTCAGCGGCATGCTATAGAGGAAGGTTGTCATGCTTCTTGGCGGGGATTTCCTGACGTTTGGTGGCGAGCTGCTCCAGCGCGCGGATCACGCGGAAGCGGGTGTTGCGCGGCTCAATCACATCGTCGATATAGCCCTTCTGCGCAGCCTGGTAGGGGTTGGAGAAGAGTTCTTCGTACTCTTTCTTCTTTTCTTCGAAGATGGCTCCTGCATTCTCAGGGTCGGCCTTGATGTCCTTCGCGTAGAGGACGTTCACGGCACCGTCGGCCCCCATCACGGCAATCTGTGCGGACGGCCAGGCGTAGTTGATGTCTCCGCGAAGCTGCTTGCAGCTCATCACGATGTGCGCGCCGCCGTAGCCCTTGCGAAGTGTCACCGTGACCTTGGGGACGGTGGCTTCGCCGTAAGCGTAAAGGAGTTTCGCACCGTTGGTGATGATGGCGCCGTATTCCTGCTGCGTGCCGCAGAGGAAGCCGGGGACGTCCACCAGCGTGACCAGCGGGATGTTGAAGGCGTCGCAGAAACGCACGAAACGGGCTGCCTTGCGGCTGGCACCAATATCCAGCACGCCGGCCAGTACACTGGGCTGGTTGGCCACGATGCCCACGCTGCGGCCGTTAAAGTGCGCAAAGCCCACGATGATGTTCCGGGCGAAGTCCTTGTGAATCTCGAAGAACTTGCCGTTGTCCACAATGCTGCGGATGACCGCATACATGTCGTAGGCCTTGTTGGGGTTGTCCGGGATGAGTTCGTTCAGGGCGTCGTCCACGCGGTTCACGGGATCTGCCGTCTCCACAAAGGGAGCGGTGTCCAGGTTGTTCTGCGGGAGGTAGCTCAGCAGGTCCTTGATGGTCTGGATGGCCTCTTCTTCGTTTTCGGCTGCAAAATGCGCCACGCCGCTCTTGCTGGCGTGTACGGATGCACCGCCCAGCTGCTCCTGGTCCACCACTTCTCCGGTGACGCTTTTCACTACGGCCGGGCCGGTGAGGAACATATAGGAGGTATTCTTGACCATGAGGGTGAAGTCCGTCAGGGCGGGGGAATACACCGCACCGCCTGCGCAGGGGCCCATGATGGCGCTGATCTGCGGAATTACACCGCTGGCGAGAATGTTCCGCTCGAAGATTTCGCCGTATCCGGCCAGGGCGTCGATGCCTTCCTGGATGCGCGCACCGCCAGAATCGTTCAGGCCGATGCAAGGAGCACCGTTACGGAGAGCCATATCCTGGATCTTGCAGATTTTCTCGCTCATGGTCTTGGACAGGGAGCCTCCGCTTACGGTGAAATCCTGGGCGAAGACGTACACCGGGCGGCCCGCGATGGTGCCGCAGCCTGTGACCACGCCGTCACCGTCCGGGTGGCTGGCGTCCATCCCGAAGTTGGTGCAGCGGTGCTGCACGAACATATCGTATTCCTCGAAACTGCCGGGATCCAGCAGCATCTCCAGCCGTTCGCGGGCCGTTTTCTTGCCCTTGGCGTGCTGCGCTTCGATGCGCTTTTCGCCGCCGCCCATCCGGGCTTTCTCGCGGCGCGCGACCAGCTTCTGTATATTTTCGGACTGTATGCTCATTATTTAAAGAATTTATCGATTTCCTTCACGGCTTCGGGCAGTGCGAAGACGGCTACGCGGTCATACGCCTCAATCTGCGTGTGTCCCACGGCGATGAAGCTGTCTCCGCCGCGGATGACGCCGCCCACGATGGCATTCGAAGGAAACTCGGTGTCTTTTAACATGTGCTTGGTGATTCTGCTGCCGGGGGCGGCCGTATATTCCAGGACCTCGGCGTTGGTGCCGCTCATGTGACGCACGGAACGGACCTTGTCCGACAGGGTGAATTTGAGGATACGGCTGGCGGTGATCAATTTCTTGTTCACCACGCTGTCCACGCCCATTTCCTCGGCCAGATGGATGTACTCCAGGTTCTCCACTTGGGCAATTACGCGCGCGACGCCCAGTTTCTTGGCGGCCACGCAGGTGAGAATGTTGGTCTCGTCGTGCCCGGTAAGTGCAACGACAGCCTGATAGCTTGTGATATTCTCTTCCTGGAGGAAATCCGTGTTGCGGACATCGCCGCAGGCCACGCTTACCTCGTCCGGAAGGATTTCAGACAGATGGCGGCAGTGCTGTTGATTGATGTCGATGATTTTTACGTCGTCCAGTTTCTGGCCAGCCAGGCGGGTGGCCACCATCTTGCCGATTTCACTGCCTCCCAGGATCAGGACGCGGCGCACGTCCACTTTCCCTTTCCCCAGATGCTTGTTGATGGCCTGGATCCCCTCACGTCCAGCAATGATGTAAAGATAGTCGTAGGGCTTGAACGGCGTGTCGAAGTTGGGAATGATGGTGACGCCGCCCCTGGAGATGGCCACAATCCTGAAGTCTGCCGTCGGATCTTCCTCCTTTACTTTGAGAGCGAATTCCTTCACGTTCATGTCCAGCAGGATAGAGTCGTCGTCCAGTTTGAAAACGACCAACTGCAGTTTGCCGCGGGCGAAATCCATGGAATCCGTAGCGGCGATATGGCGCAGCATTTCCAGGATTTCTTCGCTGGCGCCTTTTTCGGGGAAGAACATCATATCCAGGCCCATGTCCTTGAACATCAGTTTGTTCTCAGGGGCCAGATAGGCTTCATCGTCGATGCGGGCTACAACGCGTTTGGTACCCAGCCTTTTAGCCAGGAGAGCGCTCACGATGTTTACGCTCTGGTTCATCAAGGGATTCACGGCGATGAACAGGTCTGCGTTGTCGCCACCGGCTTCCGTGAGGAGGTCAATCTTGGACGGGGCACCCAGGATGGTGGAGACATCGGCCGACGAAGTCAGCGCCCGGATACGTTCCGGGTCCGGATCTATGACTGTGACTTCACTGCCTTCCGCACTCAGCATCTTTGCCAAGTACGAACCTACCTGTCCGGCGCCTTCAATGATAATCTTCATAACGTTACGTCAATATCAACCTACAAAGATACTACTTTTTCCCGAATAGCGCGCGCGGGAGAATCCAGCCGTCATAGAGACCGTCGGGCCGATGCGGATTCGGCGAAATCTCTCCGGGCTTTCTGAGCTTCCTGTATTCGCGGTGCGCCTGAATCACTGCTTTGCAGAAACTCCAGCGTAGGGTGAACAGGTAAACCATGGCCGACAGCCCGTCCAGGCACATCCGGCTGAATATGCGTCTGCGCGTTTTGCAACGGGCTTTTTTCTCGTTTAGTCCTTCGGAAACAAAGGTGGCCGGGAGATTATTCTCCAGCAATAAAAGATTGTTTCGGAAATTCAGCCTTAGCTTGAACGGCGACTCGTTGGGGAGCGTGCCGCCGCCGATGTGATAGACCCTGGATGCGGGCACCAGCGTCACTTTCCAGCCCCGGAACTGCATCCGCCAGCAGAGGTCGATTTCCTCCATGTGAGCGAAGAAACGGTCGTCCAGGCCACCGAGGGCTTTCCATACGCCGGCGCGAACCATCAGGCAGGCGCCGCTGACCCAGAGGACGTCTGCTGGCTCGTCGTACTGACCGCGGTCTTTTTCGATGTGCTGCAGGACGCGGCCGCGGCAGAAAGGGTAGCCATAGCGGTCCAGGCGCCCGCCCGCCGCACCGGCATATTCGAAGCAGTCTCTGTCATAGTAGGAAAGGAGCTTCGGGCTGCACGCTCCGCAATCCGGATGGGCGTCCATCCAGGCTACCAGCGGCTGTAGCCAGCCGTCGGGAACCTCTATGTCGGAATTGATGAGGATAAAATATTCTGCATCAATGTCTTGTAGCGCGCGATTGTAACCACCGGTATAACCAAAATTCTCTGCCAGTTGGATGTATTTTACGTCCGGGAAAACGGCCTTCATCAGGGCGGCGCTGCCGTCCGTGGAGGCGTTGTCCGCCACCACCACTTCCGCGTCCAGGCCCTGGCAGGAGGCCAGCAGAACAGGGAGGAATCTCCGGAGGTAGTCTTCGGTGTTGTAATTCAGTATGACAACGGCAGTCTTCATGAACTGAAATCTACATCTTTAAAGGCCAGAGTGGGAATTAACTTGGACAGGCAGGGGCGGGCATCGTCCGCTACCGCCAGCAGTTTATTCCACAGGTCCAGGAAACTGCCTGTAATGAGCATTTCCCGCACCGGATGAACAATCTTTCCATCCTTGAAATGGAAGCCCTCGATGCCATAGGAGAAGTTCCCTGTGGCAGGGTTGGAATTGTCGCCGTTGAAGCCGGTAACCAGGATGCCTGAGCCCGCTTTCCGCAGTACGTCCTCGCGTGTGATGCAGCCGCCGGTGGGCTGTACCTTGATGCGTGTGGCGTCCTCAATAGTGGGCTTAAGGCCCATTTTGTTGGAAATGTAGGTGTTCAGGAAATAGGTCTTGACAACACCTTTTTCAATAACGGGCATTTCCCGTGTGGCCACGCCTTCACTGTCGAAGAGGCGGCAGCCCGTGTCACCCTTCGTGCGGGGCTGGTCCATTATCGTCAGATTCTCCGGGAAAAGTTTTTTGCCGAGGCTTTCCGCGAGGAAGGAGTTCTTCTGCTGCAGCGAGTATCCGCCCAGTGCGTTCAGCACGGGCGTGAGGAGTTTCGCCGCGCATTCGCTGTCCACCACCAGGGTGTATTTCCCGCTGGGAACACTCTCCGGGCCGATTTGTGCCACGGCGCGCTGACATGCCGTTTCCGCACAACCATTCAGACTCAGTTCCTTCAGCCGGGGGGAAGCGTCCCACCAGTAACTGGAGAAATGGTTCCCTTCCGCATCTTCCACGGTGGATTCGTAGCCAATTTCAAAGGAGGTCTCCGTATGGCGGGCAAACAGCCCCTGAGAGTCCAGCGTGAGACTGTCGAAGACGGAATCCGAGTATTCGCCCTCTTCGGCGATCAGGCGTTTCTCTCCGTGTCCCCAAAAACAGGATCCCAGCGCCAACTCCCGGCGTTGTTCTGCGGTGAGGGATTCGACGGATTCGTCGTAAAGGTCCAGTTCCCGGCCGTCCACGGCGTCTTTTGCAAGCCGTTCGGGGGCGGGAAGATTGCGGAAGGAATCGGCCTCCAGCATCCGTACGGTGCCGATGGCGTCGCGGATAAAAGCTTCCAGCCCCTCCCGGTCCAGTTTGTTGGAGGAGAAGGTGCCGAAGCGGCCGTCCACGAAGAGTTGGAGCTGCAGGCTGCGGTCCAGGGCATGCGACGTCTTGTCCACTTCGCCGTTCAGCACGCCAATCAGATTGAGAAGCGTTTTGGACAGGGTGATGCGCACTTTCTGCGCCCCTTCGGCCTGTGCAAAGGCCAGGCAGTGGCGCGCCAGCGCGATTTCTTCTTTCGTAAGCAGTGCGTTCATCCTATTCTCCTCCCACTGTCAGTTTGCCGATGAGTACTGTAGGAATGCCGCAGGAAACGGGCACGGACTGCTCTTTCCCGCAGGTCCAGGCGCCCGGATCTACGATGAGGTCGTCGGCCACACCCTGCATATCGGCCAGGGCGGCGGGCCCGTTGCCGATGATATTGATGTCCTTGACGGGCATGGTGAGGCGGCCGTCCTCGATGAGCCAGCCGGCCTTGACGTAGAAGGTGAAATCGCCTTCGCCGATCTGCACCTGTCCGTTGGAGAATTCGTCTACGTAAATGCCCTTCTGCACGCTCCCAATGAGGTCATCGGCCTTGGCGGTGCCGCTTTCCATATAGGTGGCCCGCATCCGGGGGATGGGCGCGTAACGGAAACTCTCCCGCCGGCCGTTGCCCGTGGGCTTTACGCCGTAATGGGCGGCCGATATACGGTCGTGCAGATAGGAGGTGAGGACGCCGTCCTCCACCATATAGGTTTTCTGGCCCGGGATGCCTTCGTCGTCGAAATTCAGGGAACCGCGGTTGCCGGGGAGGGTGCCGTCGTCCAGGATGTTGATGCCTTTAGGACAGATCTGCCTGCCCATTTTGTCGGCGAAGATGGAGGTGCCCTTACGGTTGAAATCCGCCTCGAAGGCGTGCCCCATGGCTTCGTGCAAGAGGATTCCGGAAGCACCGGCGCCCATCACAACGGGCATCTGTCCGCCTTTGGGCCTGCGGGCCTCGAAGCGGGCGTCGATGCCTTTCACTACGTCGGCGGCCATATCGGCGATCAGGTCCTCCGAAAGCATTTCTGCACCGCAGCGGAAGCTACGGGAAGTGGATTTGTTCTCGATTTTGTCCCCTTGCTGGAAAATGGCCGTTACCGCCACGCTGCCCATGGGACGCGTGTCCCATTTGAGCTCCCGGGAGGAATTGTACATCAGGATGTCGCTCACCTGGAAGGCCAGGTTCACGATCACTTTCACGATGCGGCTGTCCCGGCGCTTGATATCCGCTTCCAGCTTCTGCAGGAAGGGGAGGAAACTGCTCATGGGGACGCCCAGCCAGGGCTCCTTTTCCGGATAGCGGTCGGCCGATGGATTCGGCTCTCCGCGACTGGGATTCCGGCTCCCGAAGGGGCTCACTTCCACGGGTTTATCCGCAATCTGGGCAGCTGCGCGGGCACATTCGCACATATCGGCCCAAGCAGTGCTCTCAGAGTAGGCGTAGCCCGTTTTTTCGCCGCTGAGCACCCTCACTCCAATGCCGTAGTCCACGTGGCTTCCGCCGGATGAGACGGCCCCGTCCCGCAGCAGGAGATTGCCGTAGGCCGTGTTTTCAAAAAAGAGGTCGCAGTAGCTTCCGCCGCTGCGAAGTCCTTCTTCCACCAGGCGGTCCAGAATGGCCTGGTCCACTTGGAAGGTGTTGAAATAATATGCCTTAGGATGGATCATTCTGTTCGTTCTGGTAGGGAACGCCGTCGTGCGCCAGGGGCACCTTGCCGATTTCCCGCGTGATGAATTCCGTGAGGTTTTCGATGGGGCGGTTGGGCGAAAGGGTGTCTGTAACCATGCCGCGGATGATGTTGTATTTGGTCATGTCGCGGATGACGAGGCCTTTCTTGCTGCCTTCGGCGATTACCTCGAACGGCGGGGTGGAATTATCTGCCAGAATCCATTTGTCGCAGGTCTGCATATACTCGTGGAAGAAATAGTTGAGGCCCATCTGATAGCGCCTGCGGATGGTTTCTTCCGGGATGTCGTGCCCGCCGGCCTTTACCCTTTTGGCTACGCGGTCCACCGCGATGGAAGGGTCGTTCAGCCAGAAATAGAGCACGGTTACGTAGTATCCCTGCGCTTGGGCGTTGCGTGCCATTTTCAGCAGCGCGCGGGTTGCCAGCGTGGTTTCGATGCAGAAGTCTTCCCGCCGGTTGAAAAGGTACTGGACCTTGCGCAGCATCAGGCGGCTGGCCGTGATGTAGGCGCTCTCCGGCGCGAACGGCGACAAGTGCTTGGCGAATTCGTCGGAATTCACGAATTCGCTGCAGTCCAGCAGCTCCGGGAGGACGCCGTACGAAGCCGTCGTCTTCCCGCAGCCGTTGGGACCTGATATGATGTAAAGCCGGGGCACTACTTTTTAAGAATTGACGGCGGCCGTTTCTCCGGTTACTCTCTCAAGCCATTTCACCATGAACAGCATCACCAGCATAGAGAGAGCGCAGACGCCGAAGAAGACTGCCCAGCAGATCCAGATGGGCCACTTGTTGTACATCAGCGGTCCGACCCACAGAATGCCGTTTCCTACTGCGGTGGCTCCCAGCCACAGACCTTGACAAAGCCCCAGCAGGTTCTTCGGCGCCACCTTTGAGGCGAAGGAAAGTCCCAGCGGGGAAATGAACAGCTCTGCAACCGTCATGAAGAAATAGTAGACGATCAGCACCCAGGGACCGGCTTTTAGCCCGGCTTTAGCTGTGGCCTCCATGCCTTTGAAATCTTCCGCGGAAGGATATCCCATGTGGTAGCTGAAAACGGAAACAAAGATATAGGCCAGTGCTGCGATACCCATGCCGATGGCAATCTTCTTGGGGGTGGATACATATTTCCCGCGTTTGCCCAGAAGACCGAAGAACCACATGATAATGGGGGTCAGAACAATGACGAAGAACGGATTGACTGCCTGCCAGATTTCCGGAGCTATACTGCTTGTGTTGACAAAATCGCGGGCAAACAGGGACATCGAAGTGCCATTCTGGTGGAATGAGAACCAGAAGAATACGGCGATGCCCAATACGGCGAACAGGGCGTACAGACGCTGTTTGATTTCCTTGGCCGCCGCTTTCTTTTCTTCGGGTGAATATTCCACGCTCACGACCCCCGTCTTTCGGCCGGGGTTCGGGAATCCTTTTTTATAGACCAGGAAAATGACCAGGGACAGCGCCATGGCCAGCACGGACGCGATGAAAGAGTAATGGATACCCGTATTGAATACATCCAGGTACTGCGGACAGAATGTGCCGAAATCGCTGGCCTGAATTCCCATCTCGCCGGCGTACTTAACCAGATTCTTGCTCTGTTCCGCCGTCATGGCCGATGCGTCATTAATAAAGGAGTGGCAAAGGGCGGGAAGGTCTGCATTATATACGAAGCCGTGGAGTTTGAGCCACCATCCGCGGAGCAGGGGAGCGACAAAAGGAGCTACCAGACCGCCGATATTGATGAATACGTAGAAAATCTGGAAACCGGAATCCCGTTTTTCTTTGGCTTTTTTCAAGGCCTCGGGACCCTCTTTAGCGGCGTCTGATTCCAAATTGTCATACATCTGGCCGATAATAACCTGCAGATTGCCTTTGAACAGACCGTTTCCGCACGCTATCAGGAACAGTGCGAAGCAGGTGAGAGGCAGGAGCCAACTGATGTTCCCTGAAGTGGAAACGATGGGAATTGCCAGAAGTGCGTATCCCACAGACATGACGCACAGGCCGGTAATGATGGTCCCCTTGTAGTTCTGGAGACGGTCGGCGATGATGCCGCCCACCAGGCTGAGTACGTAAATGCCGGCGTAAAAGACGGAATAGATGGCCGTTCCTGTCTCGTCCTTCAGTCCGAATTTTGAACAGAGGAACAGGACCAGGACGGCGTTCATGATATAGTAGCCGAAGCGCTCACCCATATTGCTGAGCGCTGCGGGAATCAATCCTTTCGGGTGTCCTTTAAACATAATTGTTACTTCTTAGGAATGTTGGCCAGGATGGCTTTCAGATACTCCCAGGTGCGGCCTACGGAGGCGATGTTCACTTTCTCGTCCGGGCTGTGCGGGTACTTGATGGTGGGGCCGATGGAAACCATCTCCCAGTGCGGGTACTTGGCACCCAGCAGGGCGCATTCCAGACCGCCGTGGGTGGCCATGATCTTCATGGGCTTGCCATAGACCTTCTGGTACTGGTCCATGCACACCTGGTTGATTTCCGTACCCAGCTTGGGCGTCCAGCCGCTGTAGCCGCCGCTGCACACCACCTGGTCCGCTTCCGCCAGTTCGAAAATGCAGCTCACGCGCTGGGCGAGGGCGGCCTTGGCACTGTCCACGGCGCTGCGCATGAGGCTGTGGATGGTGATCTTGCCTTTCTCCGTGCGGACGATGGCCATATTGATGGAAGTCTCCGTGAGGCCTTCCATGGTGCGACTCATGCGGATGACGCCGGAAGGGCATGCGAGCATGGCCTTGACGGCCTTCAGCATCACGCTGTTCTGGATGTATTTCGGGGCTGCCGGGACGGCGTCAATCTTCAGGGAAGCGGTGGGATCCGATTCGGCGAATTCGGCCTTGATTTCCGCGAAAACGTTTTCAACAAGTTTCTTGACCGCTTTCACGTTCTCTTCCGGAAGGATGACTTCGGCCACTGCCTCAAATGGAATGGCGTTGCGGAGGCTTCCACCGGTGAAGCTGACCACCTTCACGCCGAACATTTCCATCACGGGAAGGAGTATCCGGGCCATGGCTTTGTTGGCATTGGCGCGGTACAGGGAGATATCCATGCCGGAGTGACCGCCCTGGAGGCCGCTCACGGTGAGTTTCAGGCCTTTATAGCCGGCGGGCGTCTTGTATTTGAGATAGCGGAACTGGGCCGATATGTCCAGGCCGCCGGCGCAACCCACGCACAGTTCTCCTTCTTCCTCCGAATCCAGGTTCAGCAGATAGTCGCCTTTCAGGACGCCGGGAGCCAGATGCTCCGCACCGTCCATGCCGGTTTCCTCCGTGAAGGTGCAAAGGACCTCGATGGGGCCGTGCTTCACGGACGGATCTTCCAGGGCGGAAAGGGCCAGGGAAAGGCCGATGCCATTGTCGGCCCCCAGGGTGGTGCGGTCTGCGGTGACCCACTCGCCGTCTACATAGGCCTTGATGGGATCCGTGAGGAAGTTGTGGCTGCTGTCCGACGTCTTCTGCGGCACCATGTCCATGTGGCCCTGCAGGATGACACCTTTACGGTTTTCCATGCCGGGCGTTGCGGGAACGCGGATGATCACGTTGCTGCAGTTGCCGGTTCCGTCCTTGATGGTTTCAAAACCGTGGGAAACGCCCCAGTTATAGATGTATTCGATTACTTTCGCCTCATGGTAAGAAGGACGGGGAATCTGGGTGAGCGCATGGAAGTTCTTCCAGACCACCTTGGGTTCAAGATCTTGGATATTCATAATTGGTTATCGGTTATTTATTCGGTGTAAAAAAGCTTTCTTTGCCAAGCTGATAGACCAGGCTCCGGGTTTCCAGCAGGCGCTGGCCGTCGCGGGTGAAGCGGACCTTGCATACGGCCGGGATACGGAAATGAATGCTGTTGCTCTTCACTTTGCTCTTCTTGTCATCTTCGCCGGGGAAGGCCAGGGGTTCGGGTTCCAGTTCAATGTAATAGGGGACACCCTTTACACCGTCCGGGACGGGGCCATCGTCCGTCAGCCGGAAGGCCAGATAACGCTGGTGCTTGAGCTCCGGATCCGGAATTACGTCAAAAGCGGCTTCTATTGTGCCGGAAACGTTCTGCCCGCAGAACAGGGCCATATATTCCGCTTCCAGACGGTCCAGCTCCCGGATGGCAGCGCCGAGGGCTTCGCCCGAATAGGTGGCGTCCGTGTTGCCGGAGATGATGTTCAGGCGTTCGCGGCGAAGGGAGAGGAGCGTCTCCGCCGCCTCGGCGGCCTTGTCCTCTTCCGACTTGGCGGCTTTTGCCTTATGCTCTACCGGAACCTGCACTTCGCCGTTGTCGGTCTGGAGGATCTTGTAGGTGATGCGGGTTTCCTCCCGCTGGGGGCTGGTGATGCTGCCGTCGAAGCGGGCCGATGCCGGAGGCAGGAAGCGCCAGGGGGTGGAGGGGGCATCGGCCTTGTTCTGCAGGGCGACGAGTCCCTGAGCGCTTAAGGCCAGGAAGGATGCGTTTTCCGCATCGCAGGTGTACAGCGCCTTTTGATCCGCCTCGGTGCCGGCAATGATTTCCGCGCCGACGAGGCTGCAGGTTGCACCATCCTCCTGCCGCACGTCCATGTTCAGGAACTTCTTTGCGTAGGCCGCATAGGGTCCGGCGAAAAACTGAGTCTGCTCTATGCTTACCTTCACGGTGAAGACGGTGTTGGGAAGGGCGTAGGTGACTTCCTGTGCCCGGGCCGACAGCCCAAGGCCGAGGGCCAGGGCCAGAAGGGTGATTCTTTTCATTATTTCCATCTTTTATGTGTCCAGAGATAGTTCCAGGGCTGTTTTTCAAGGTCTTCCTGGAGGAGTTCGTAATAGCGCCGCATCAGGGCTTCCGGGTCCTCTCCTGCCGCATGTTCGCTTAAGGGGACAATCTCCATCCGGTAGCCGCCTTCTTCCCTGCACTGGAAGCGGAGGTAGGCGACGGCCATGTCCAGTTTGCAGGCGAGGCCGGTGGCGGCAGTCATGGTGAGCGTTTTCTGGTGCATGAAATCCACGGTGGGATGCGGCATGTCATGTGTGTACGGATACTGGTCCGTAATGAACGAATAGCCGAACTTGCGGTCTTTGTTGGTGAGCACGTATCGCAGCACGTGCTTGAAATGGAGGTATCCGTCGAAGCCCTGGTCCGCTACGGGTGCGGTGCGGTTGGCGGCCATCACCTGGTCCCATTTGCGGCTGGAAAGCGGCATGTAGGTAACGGCGAAGGCGTCCGGCGTAAGGTCGATGGGTACGCCGTAACTGTAGTTCTTGAATCCGCCGATGAGCTCCCAGTTGCCCATGTGGGTCTGGAGTATCATCAACTGCTTTGCGCCGGCGTACAGGCGGTTGAGTTCCTCCGGATTCGCCAGTTCTACGATATGGCTGTCGTGCAGGCGCTTGCGCCCTTTCTCTCCGCGGCATGCCCCGAACCAGATCATCTCCGTGAGGGTGGTGGCGAAATGAACGTAGAAGCGGTCGCAGATGGCCGATATTTCCTCATACTTTTTGTCGGGGAAGCATCGGCTTAAATTGGTGAGCACTACGTCGCGCCGGTAACGGAGGCGTTTCCCCAGCAGGCGGCCCAGCCTCCGGCCCCACCGGCGGTGGTGGCTCAGCGGCAGCCGACCCAGGAGGCGGAGCAGCCCCCAGGTGAACCTGGCACCGAATGACATTTTCCCTTCCATATCTAACTTACAAATATAATCAATTATCCTCACATTGTCAATTGTGTCGATATTTGCTGGAAAATTTGTTTTTTCCATAGGAAATACCTATATTTGCAGTCCTTTTTGGGCCGTTTGGCCGCAAAAAGAAAGTAAAGCATTTATTAACTATTATTTAACAAACATGGTTAACCAGTACGAAACCGTTTTCATTGCAACTCCCGTTTTGTCTGAGACCCAGATGAAGGAAGCGGTTGCCAAGTACGTCAAGCTCATCACCGACAATGGCGGTGAGGTTGTGTACCAAGAGGATTGGGGCCTGCGT
>JAFZKT010000004.1 GCA_017553545.1 Bacteroidales bacterium
GAGGAGCGATGCGACGACCCGGAGGCACCCGGGTTCTGCCAGCGAAGCGCAGCAGGTTCCGGCATTCCCCCTAAAAGGGGGATACCGGCGAAGCCGGAGGGGGTTGTAATGGCCTCGCAAGCGAGGCCAGGGGGTGTCGGGGGAGCGAAGCGCCCCCGTATATTTATGCCCCGGTCCCGCGGAGGAAAAAAGAAAAGCGCGCCAACGGCACGCTTCTTTTTTCTGTAGCGGGAGTGGGGCATGATCCCACGACCTCCGGATTATGAATCCGACGCTCTAGCCAGCTGAGCTACCCCGCCATCATTTTGGGACTGCAAATATAGACAAAAATTTGAAATTACAGGACCCCTTGTAAAAATATTCACGGCTCAGTTGCCAGAGTCACTGTCTTTTTCAGGTTTCCGGCTGTAATTGTGACGGTTACAGGACCGGCGGCGCGGCCGCTTCGCAGGATGGCCTGCACGAATCCGCCCTTCATATCCTTGGCCGGGACGCCCAGGAACAGTTCGTCGGTATAATGGTCTCCGTTATCCACGGCCAGAAGCGTGGCCGCGCCCTCTACCTGGAACGAAGCTTTCTGCCCAAAGCCAGGCACTACCCTGCCCCGGCTGTCCACTGCATATACTTTAAGGTACTGGAGGTCCATTCCGTCGGCCTTCCAGCCATGCGGGGTCTCCACCTCCACTTTCAGGGCCGTGGCCTTGCCGGCGGTCTGCACGGTGTGGCGGGCAACCTCCTTGCCGCCGTCGTACCCCACGGCCACTATGCTGCCGCCGCGGCCGTACGGCACGTCCTGCCAAGTGACAATGTGCTGCGTTCCCGGAGCAGTATTGTCATTGGCCTTGCGGCCCAGGCTGCGGCCGTTTACTATCAGTTCCACTTCCTGGGTATTGGTGAACACTGCGACCTGCTGCTTCGAGCCGTCGGCAAAATTCCAGGTGGACGTATATGTCTGGCGGCCAACAAGTTCGCTGTTCCAGCGGACAATATTCTCACTGCCCTCGGCGACGGCCACGCGCACCAGCGGTTCGTCAGGGACAAAGCCGCTCTTGATCAGATAAGCCTGCGGATACGGCTCCAGGGTATGGTTGAAGTAACTGTAGTTCCAGCCCTTCTTGGGCCAGCCGTCGGACTCGCCCCAATACTCCACGGCTCCCCAGTAGGCCATGCCCACCATTTTCTCCTGGTCCATTCCATAGAACGGCCCCAGCAGTTCGCGGGACTGCGCCTCGCTCTGGAACACAATCATATCGGGATCGTGTTTCAGATAGTCCTGATATACCATCCACTGGTAGTTGAAACTGGAAATATCGGTAACCGTGGCCAGTTCCGGCGGTACCAGGTATGTGCTGAATTCTTTCTCTTCACGTATTCCTCCGGCACGGGACGGATGCATTGCCACCGTAGTCTTGCGTGTATCGTCATACCGGCGTACCAGTACGTCAAACAGCCTGTAGGTGGTTATTCCCCAGTCTTCGGTAGGGAATCCGGCGAAGCGCTCGCGCTGCTGCAGTTCGTTGCCCAGGCTCCACATAATGACCGAAGGGCTGTTGCGGTCCCTCTTTATCCATTCCGGTATCAGTTTATACCAGATTGAGGTGAAAGGGACGCGCCCGCCCCAGTATTCATCGTCGCTCCATTTGTCTATGAGTTCGTCCACCACCAGAATTCCCACGCGGTCTGCAATGCGCGTGAAAGAACGCGAATAGGGATTGTGCGAACAGCGTATGGTATTGTATCCGAACGCCTTCAATTGCAGCATCAGCCTCTCTATGGCCCTGTCATAGGATGCGGCGCCCAGCGCACCCAAATCGTGATGGTCCGCCACGCCCTTCAGGAAGACTTTCTGCCCGTTGAGCTTGAATCCGGACTCCTTGGAGAACTCCAGCGTGCGGATGCCGAAAGGCTCCACGGCCTTGTCGGCCAGCACGCCGTCCGCCCAGACCTCCACCTCCGCGGTGTACAGATACGGCGTATCCGGGCTCCAAAGTTTTGGCGACGGCACCTGCACCGGCGGCAGCGCCACCTCTTCACGCGTATGCTTTGTCAGTTCGAAGAATCCTGCCGATGTCTCCCCCACCGGCCTGCCGTCCGGATCCAGGATCCGCACCTTTATGGATGCATTATGGTTCTTGAAGCCGTCAACCTCTACCTGCAGTGCCACCGAAGCGCCGGCCGCGGTCACGGAAGGCGTTGTGATGTAAACGCCGTCGTGCTGTATATGCGTGGGATTCTTCACCTCCAGGTACACGTCGCGGAAAATGCCCGCTCCCGTGTACCAGCGGGAGCCGTTCACCTTGCCGGAATTGGCGTAAACCGCAACCACATTGTCCTGCCCCTGCTTCAATACACCGGTTATCTCCGTCTCGAAACCTATATAGCCATATTCCGAAGAAGCCACCTTGACTCCGTTCACGTACACGTCGGAATAATACATTATGCCGTCGAACTCCAGATACACTTTCTTCCCCTCCCAGGAAGGGTCCGTGCGGAAGGTCTTGCGGTACCAGCCCTCGCACATAGGCTTGAATCCGCGGCCGTTCAGGGACGCGTCATTCAGCCACGGCTGCTCGAACTGGAAGTCGTGCGGCAGGTCCAGGCTGCGCCACGATGTGTCGTCGCAGGAGGGGTCCGCCGCGCCTTGCACATCTCCCAGGGCGAACTTCCAGTCAAAGTTGAAGAGCACGCGCCTGAAGGAAGCGAAGCTTTCCAAGGGCGCGTTTGCGCCGGAGGCCCGCGCGGGCGCATCTGGCTGATATTGGGCAAACAACATCACGGCTTGGACAAAGGCCGCCAAGGACAGGAAAAACTTCTTCATAATGCACAAATCTAATCATTTTTAACCATTTATTGGGATTGCGCAAAGGGGTTGGCAGTGTTATCTTTGTGAACTAAATTAATGAAAAACTGCAATGACGATTGCCGATCTTGAAAAAGGCCGTTGCGGCCGGGTGCTTGAAGTAGGCGGAAACGGAGTGCTGCGTAGGCATCTTCTGGACATGGGCCTGATACCGGGAGCGGAAGTCAGAATGATTGGCGCCGCACCTATGGGAGACCCTGTGGAGATACTGCTGCACGGATATTCCCTGACGCTGCGCAAAGCCGAGGCGGGCGACATCTCCATAACCCCCCTGGAAAACGAAGCGCGCGCCGAAGATTCCAGCGCACCTGCCAACGATATCGCATACATAGCCTCCCTGCACGAGCACAACTCCCACCCGGGACTGGGAGAGGAAGGAAAATACCATTCCAAGGATCACGAGAACCCGCTGCCTAAGGGCACGCTGCTGACCTTTGCCCTGGCAGGACAGCAGAACAGCGGGAAAACCACGCTGTTCAATGTCCTGACGGGCTCCAATCAGCATGTGGGAAACTTCCCCGGCGTGACAGTGGACCGCAAAGACGGAGTGATCAAAGGCTACCCGGAAAGCAGGATAACCGACCTGCCGGGCATTTATTCTCTGTCTCCCTACACGGCCGAGGAAATAGTATCCCGCCGCTTTATCCTGGAACAGGATGTAAAAGGCATCATAGACATAGCCGATGCCAACAACATAGAACGCAACCTGTACCTGACCATCCAGCTGATGGAACTGGAGGTGCCCATGGTGCTGGCGCTGAATATGATGGATGAACTCCGCGGCAACGGCGGCAGCATCCGCATAAACGAGATGGAGCGTATCTTGGGAATCCCTGTGGTGCCCATATCCGCCGCCAAGGGCGAGGGCGTGCAGGAACTGGTGGAGCACGCTATGCACATAGCGCGCTACCAGGAGAAGCCTGCACGCAAGGACTTCTGCGACAAGGAAGACCACGGCGGCGCGGTGCACAGATGCCTGCACGGCGTGATGCACCTGATCGAAGATCACGCCGCAGCCGCAGGCATCCCCGTCCGCTTCGCAGCCAGCAAACTGGTGGAAGGCGACAGCCTGGTGGAAGCGGCGCTGAAACTGGACGCCAACGAGAAGGATGCCATCGAGCATATCATCTGCCAGATGGAGCAGGAGCGCGGCCTGGACCGCGCCGCCGCCATAGCAGATGCGCGCTACTCCTTCATCCAGAAACTCTGCGCCCAGACCGTGGTCAGGCCGCATCAGAGCAAAGAATACAAACGAAGCCGCAATATAGACAAAGTGCTTACCGGCAAGTGGACCGCCATCCCCATTTTCCTGATTGTGATGGCCCTGGTGATCTGGCTGACCATAGATGTCCTGGGAGCCCCGCTGCAGGCGTGGCTGGACGCGGGCATCGGCGCCCTGGGCGACGCAGTCGCGGGCGCCTTCGACCGCTGGGGCGTCAGCCCCGCCGTGCGCTCGCTGGTGGTTGACGGCATTTTCGGGGGCGTAGGAAGCGTCCTGAGTTTCCTGCCCATCA
>JAFZKT010000074.1 GCA_017553545.1 Bacteroidales bacterium
CTCGCGCTGCTTCCGCAAATGTGAATCACACATTACTGTGTTTGCTCTTGCCTATTGAAATTGTAGTCCGAAAATTCCGTATAAAAATTTACAGACTAAATTCTATCTTTTGCTTTACCTCTAATCTATTCTCTCAGTATTGTCAATGAACTCGTAAAAAAGTCCCGCTTTTTAGGGCGGGACTGCAAAGGTACGAATAATATTTAAACTACCAAAATATTTTTTAAAAATATTACTTCAGCGCGTCAACCACCCGCAGGTTGGCTTCCCGCAGCCGGGCCTCATCCATCTTGATCACCTTCCGGTCATAGGTCATAATGCCGTTGACCTCGATTTCCACATCCGTCGTCTGGGTGTAAACTCCGGCGGAAACACCGTCCTCCACTTCGGGAAGGAACTCCTCGATGAAGGCGGCATATCTGGCCAGCACTTCCTCACCGTCCGCGCAGAGGCCCTTGTAACCCCAGTTGCGGTCCGGCTGCCAAACGTGGTCCGGAACGGCCAGGCCAATGCCTCCGTATTCTCCCAGCACGTCAATCTGCTTGCCGCCGGAGCGGAACTTCATCTTGGGGTTGGGATAATTGTGGCTGTCCAGGATGTCCCCGCACAGATATGAATTGCCGCCCGAAGCGGAATTCACCAGCCGCGTGCCGTCCTTTTCATTGGTAAAGTCCACCGCCGCTTCCGTTTCAAACTGGCTCCAGGCCTCGTTGAAGGGCACCCACACCACAATGCAGGGATATTTCTTCACCTGAGCGATGATTTCTCCCCATTCCTTATAATAGGTGGCCTTGGCCGTTTCCGTGAGCGGATAATCATAACCTGTATCATAACCCCACTGTCCCCACTGCTGGTTGCGCAGGTTGCCCGTCAGGCAGGGCATATCCTGCCAGACGCACACGCCCAGGCGGTCGCAGTACCAGTACCAGCGGGCGGGTTCCACCTTGATGTGCTTGCGAATCATATTGTAGCCCCAGTCCTTCGTCTTGACAATGTCGTATTTGAGGGCTTCATCCGTGGGAGCCGTGTACAGGCCGTCGGGCCACCAGCCCTGGTCCAGGGGGCCAAACTGGAAATAAGGCTCGCCATTCAGGCCGATGCGCCTATGGCCGGCCGCATCCCGCACTTCGGAACTCTTGCGGAGAGCTGAATAGGCCTTCACCTTATCCACCACCTTCCCGTCCTTGACAAGCGACAGTTCCAGCGCATAGAGATAAGGATGCTCCGGCGACCACAGCTGCGGCGCGTCCAGCACCAGCTGAGCCATCTCTCCGGGGCTCACCCGGGCCGATGCCAACTCCTTCCCGGGCTTGTCGTCCAGGGTGGACCAGCCCTCCCCGCCTTCCAGCAGGCGCACCAGGACTTCGTCGGCCTCCCCTTCCACTTCCGCGAGGACGGAGAGACTGCCGGCGTCCACGTCCGGCACCGCGTTATAATCGGCAATGAAGGCCGATGCAACGGGCTCCAGCCATACGCTCTGCCAGATGCCGGTGACCGGCGTGTACCAGATGCCGGACGGGTGGGAAACCTGTTTTCCGCGCGGCTGCTCGCCGTTATCCGTGCCATCCAGCACTTTGATCACCAGCTCCTGAGGACCGTCAGCGGCCAGATAGGGCGTGATATCATAACTGAAAGCGGTGTAACCGCCTGTGTGCTTCTCCAGCGGCTGACCGTTGAGCCAGGGCTCACAGCTCCAGTCCACGGCGTCGAAATGCAGGATTACCCGCTCCTTCCAGGCGGAAGGAAGCTCAAACGTAGTCTTGTACCAAAGCGCATCCTGCGGACCCACCAACTTTCCAACGCCGGAAAGCGAAGATTCCGCGCAGAAAGGCACCAGAATCTTGCCATCGGCATACGCGGGCTTCGGATAATCTGCGGGCACGATGGCATAGTCCCAGAGACCGTTCAGGCACTTCCAGTCCCCGCGGACCAGTTGCGGACGGGGGTACTCCGGATGCGCGTTCGAGGGGCTCACTTCGTCGGCCCAGGCGGTGCGGATATGATTCCCCGCAGGCGCCCAGACAGGCTCCGCGCCGAAACGATAGACGGTGCTGCTGCTATACTCTTCGCCCGGCCGAAGGATGGACGGGGTAAAGTTTTCGTGGTTCACGGCATCCGGGTAACGCTGGGCCTCCAGGGCCAGGGCACTGCGGAAGGCGGAACCTTCAAAGAAGTTGCCGCTGTAGAACTGCATCCCCGGCTGGTCCGTGAGCACTTCCACATATCGGCCCGTAACGGGATCCGACACCTTGCACACGCTTTCCACGCCTTCCGTCTCCTTGTCCAGGCACCAGTTGTGGTCATAGCCCCGGGCGTTCTTCA
The DNA here is from genome assembly GCA_017553545.1 of Bacteroidales bacterium. GTDB lineage: Bacteria > Bacteroidota > Bacteroidia > Bacteroidales > UBA932 > Cryptobacteroides. The sequence continues at coordinate 2,323 of JAFZKT010000074.1, forward strand.
GCTGCGTATGATCCTCCCCGATGAACTGTCCGATGGCGTGCGCCCGCCGGAAATCAAACGGAGTCCCTTCCACGGAAGCGATTTCCCCGGTGGGGATGCTGAGCGCATCGATGGGAAGATAGGCCGATGCCTTAATCCACATCGAATACTCCTCCACCGAGCCATTTCCCCAGCCGCGGAGGCAGAAGAAAGGATGGTGGGTGATGTTCACGGGCGTCGGCTTGTCTGTGGTGGCCTTAATGTCCACGTGGAAGGCGCCCTCAGCGTCCAGCGCATAGCGAAGCCTGATGTCCAGATTGCCGGGATAGCCTTCCAGCCCGTCCGGGTGCAGCAGATGCAGGCCGATGGCGGTATCCGCCACCTCCGTCACATCCCACACCAGGTTGTCGATGCCCACGGGGCCGCCGTGCAAGGTGTTTTTCCCGTTGTCGTTCACAGGCGTGTTATACTGCACGCCGTCCACGCTGAACTGCGCGGCGCCGATGCGGTTGGCCACCGGGCCCACCATCGCGCCCAGGAAGCGTTCTCCCGGAGGCGTCACGTAATCCTGCAGATTGTCGTGACCCACCACGATGTTCTCCCAGTTTCCGTCACGGTCTTTGGTGAAAGTGGACACCACGCGGGCCCCGAAATTGGTAATCTGTACCGTCACGTCCCCGTTTTGCAGGGTATAGAGTTTGACGGGTTTCCCATCCACTTCGGAATCGAAGTTGGCTGCCGAAATCAGCCTGGGACTCTGCTGCGGACCATTACTGCATCCCGCAGCAACGGCCAGTAAGGTTATCAGTAAATAGCGTCTCATAGTGTTATTGCAAAGATACAAAAAACTATGAGACCGTGCGTATTACTCTTGCTTGATAAAAATCATCGCCATCAGCGGAAGGGCCAGGATGGCCATGGTGGCGCTGATGGGCAGATAGATGCCGAAGTTCACGTACTGCACCACCAGATAAGTAATCAGTAGCAGCCCCACGCCCATCGCGGAACTGATGAGGTAGTGCGCGCGGATGTCCTTGTTCTTGCAGATGAGCCGGCTCAGGTTGGGGACGCCCAGGGAGATGAAGCCGATGGGCCCGCATATGCTCACGGCGCTGGTGACCAGACACATGATGGCCAGCAGGAGCAGCGCCTTTCCCCAGGCCGATATCTCCGTCTCCTCCTTGAAATGCCGCGTCAGGAGCCCCGCCTGCGTAAGTGCGGCGGCAAGACCCACCCCGAAGAGCGCCAGTGAAAAGATGATATCTCCGGTGGTCACCCCTTCCAGCCGGAAATTGGCCGCCCCCCAGAGGTAATACTGCTTGAGCAAATCACCCGTGGGAGCATTGGTCACTACAATGGTGCCCAGCGAACCGATGAAAGTCCCGAACAGGATGCCGAAGGTGATTAACTGCTGCGTATTTACCTTCAGCGTGACGAAAAAGCAGATGATTGTGCAGATGAGCGTGCAGATGAAACTGCCCACCGTGAGCGAACACCAGCCACTCATGGTGGCCGCCGCAGCCCCCAGACAGGCGGCGCTGCCCAGCCCGAGGCTGTACACGTCCCCGAGCTGGTTGCGCCACAGATACTGCATCTGGATTCCGCCCACGGGGAGCGCAATCCCGGCAATCAATACATATAAAAGACTCAGAAGCACTTAGAACCCGAATTCGACGCCGCCCATAAGGCTCCGGCCCGGCATGGGATAACCGGAAACGGTCTCATAGCGGCAGTCCAAAAGGTTTCGGCCGATGACTTTCAGTCCCAGGCAGCCCAGGTGGCCCAGCCGGAAGGTCTTTCCGAAGCGGGCGTCCAGGGTGTTCCAGTCCGGCAGTTCGCCCGCGGCGTCCCGGCGGTTCGCGCGAAGATTCCAGGTGGCGCCCAGGGCCCAGCCTTTCCAGTCGGCATCGGCCTGAAGGACCACGGTGTGCTTGGCGATATAGGAAATCGGCTGTCCGTAGGAGAAACTGTCGGGCGTTTTGTCCACGGCGTTCTGATAGCTGTAGCGGACGCTGAAGCCCGCCTTCCAGTTGCCGGCGGCATATCGGATATCCCCCAGGAAGTCCGCGCCGTAGGCCTGCACTTTCCCCACATTGTAAGGAAGCCAGATGTTGGGATCGGCGGGAGTAGGGGCCGATACAATCTTATCCGTCAGCCAGTTATAGAACCCGTCGGCGCGGCTGGTGATGGTCCAGGAACCAATTTTACGGTGCCAGTCCAGGCCTACATCGGCCAGCCAGGCGTCCTCCGGCTTAAGCTCCGTGTTGCCGTAGCCGGGATAGTAGAGTTCGTTGAAGGTGGGGGCGCGGAAAGCCCGGCGGCCAAAGGCCACGATATCCCACGCGTCCGTCAGTTTCAGGCGGAGGTCCACCGACGGCGACAGGCTGTGCCAGGGGCTGTGTCCTTCGTCGAAGGTGCCGGCGTACTCCAGGGCCAGATCGGCCTTGAAACGCGCCCAGCGGAAAGCCGTCGAGATGGCGCCCACCGCACCGATGCGCTGTTTTGAATACAGTTCCGAAAGGAGGCCGTCCAGCGAGGCGTCGGCCGCCAGGGAAAGCGTCCACCAGGGAGTGAGCGTGAACTTATGGGCGCTGTTCAGTTGCAATTCCGTCTGCTCATAGGTGGTGTCTCCCCAAGCGCTGGCGTAGAAGAGTTTATCGTAGGCGGTCTTTCCACTCAGATGCAGCGCATAGTGCGGTGTAACGGCCTTTTTCAGGGTCCACTGCGCCAGGACGTTGCGGTCTGTCTGACGGTCTGTGGAAGGCCAGGCGGTGGAACCGGGCGTGCCGCGGTTGGCGCCGTTGAAGTAGACCTTGGCGTGGAAATCGCCGCCGTCCAGCGCGCCCCAGAGGTCGGCCCCGGCCTGGAGTTGTTTCAAATCATTGTTCGCACGGAGAGTACCGTCTTCCAGCGGGAATTGTCCGTCAGTGATGATGCCGCCGGCGTGGGTGGAGAGACTCCAGTTCCTGCCCAGGCGGAACGAGAGGGACGCATAGGGCTGCCAGGTACCGAAGGAACCATAACCCAGCCGGGCGTTGCCGCGGACCTTCTTGCAGCAGAACACGGGCCGGGCCGTATTGAACGACAGGCTGTTCTGCGCATAGTCCACCACCACATCCGTCAGGCTCTGCAGGTCCAGGAAACCAAGGTCGGCCTGGCCGCTCTGGACATTGCCCACGCGGACGCCGTCCACATAGATGGCCGTGTGCGCGCTCCCGAGGCCCCTGAGACTGGCCGATTTCAGGCCGGCGGCGCTGCCGTAATCCCCCACATAGAGGGCCGGAATGCCCGTGAGAACGCTGCTCACATCGGTTAAAGACTGGATTTTCACGGTGTCCGTGCGGGACACCACCACGCCACGGTCCGCCACAACGGTTACGGCCTGCAACGTATCCTGGGCGGGAGCCGCTTGCAGCCCGGCCGCCAGAAGAACAGAAAGAAGCATACTGTATCGCTTATACCGGAACCTGTCCCCGGGCCCCTACGTTAAACTTGACGCCGGAAGGCATTCTGACTTTCCTTTGCGGGATTTACAGTTGCGGGCACAGCGCCGGAATTGCACCGGATTCCCCCGCCGGCATCTTCTACGTATGCAAAGATACAAAAAAAGAGGCAATCCCTTGCGGGATCACCTCTATATAAGTAAGACTGAATGGAAAATACAACTGCCTTGCACTCCCAAGCGCCGAATTGCGTCAGAAACAAAGCTCCAAAAAGGAGGTGTTCCAGCCACACCTTCCGGTACGGCTACCTAGGTACGACTTAGCCCCAATGACCTGTTTCGCCCTAGGCCGCTCCTCTCGGTCACGGACTTCAGGCGCCCCAGACCC
>JAFZKT010000075.1 GCA_017553545.1 Bacteroidales bacterium
CTGTCCACGGACAGCATCCAGAGCATCGACACGGATATCCTCTTCGGCCAGCTGCGTCTTGTCATCGCCACCATGGACATCGAGGAAATCAACTCCGACCGCGATAAATTCCTCGCCAGCGTCTCCGCCAACGTGGAGGCCGAGCTCCGCAAGATCGGCCTGAAGCTCATCAACGTGAACGTCACCGATATCCGCGACGAATCCGGCTACATCGAGGCTCTGGGTAAGGAAGCCGCCGCGAAGGCCATCAACGACGCCAAGAAGAGCGTGGCCGAACAGAACCGTTTCGGTGAAACCGGTAAGGCGATGGCCGACAAAGACACCCGTGTCAACGTGGCCGCCGCAGACGCAGACGCCGTGAAGGGTGAGAACAATGCCAAGATTGAAATCGCCAACTCCGATGCCCTCCGCCGTCAGAAAACCGCTGAAGCGGACCGTCTGGCCGTGGCTGCGGAAAAGGTGCAGGCCGCAAAAGCCCTCGAAGAGGCCTACCAGAGTGAGCGTGACGCCGAACTGGCCCGCGCCGAACGTGAGCAGGCCACCCAGAAGGCCAACATCGTGGTCGCCGCTGAAATCGACAAGCAGAAGAAGATCATCGAGGCCGAGGCCGAAGCCGAGCAGATCCGCCGCAAGGCAAAGGGTGAAGCGGACGCTATCTTCGCCAAGATGGACGCCCAGGCCCGCGGTGTGCTGGAAATCCTCACCAAGCAGGCCGACGGTTTCAAGTCCATGGTGAACGCTGCGGAAGGCGACGCCCAGAAGGCCGTCCTGATGATGATCGCCGACAAACTGCCGGATCTGGTGAAGACCCAGGTGGAGGCCGTCAAGGGCATCAACATCGACAAGGTCACCGTGTGGGACACCGGCAACGGCGCCGACGGCAAGACCGCCACTTCCAACTTCATCTCCGGGATGATGAAGAGCGTTCCTCCGCTGGACGAACTCTTCAAGATGGCCGGTCTGGAACTGCCCTCTTATCTGAAGGGTCAGCCCAAGGCCGACGAACAGCCCCAGCCGGAGGTCAAGCCCGAAAAGTAAGCGCTTATGCCGATCATCACCAATATCGATGTAATGCTGGCACGCCGGAAAATGTCTTCCGGCGAGCTGGCACAGAAAGTCGGCATCACTCCCGCCAACCTTTCCATCCTCAAAACCGGGAAAGCCAAGGCAATGCGTCTTACCACCCTGGAAAGCCTTTGCAAGGCCCTGGACTGCCAGCCCGGCGATTTGCTGGAGTATAACCCCTGATCAATCAATAACTTACAGAAAATAGGGTGCACCATGAGGTGCACCCTATTTTTAGCAACTCGCTGACAGAAAGCACTTTACGCGCCACCATTGATTTTCTCCCACGGATTCCGTACCTTTGTAAAGTATGATAAAGGTACTGAAGGCGTCGGCGGGATCCGGCAAGACATACGCCCTGGCAGGGGAATATATCCGGCTCATTCTGGCAAGCGATCTGCCGGACGCGTACCGTCACGTATTGGCCGTCACCTTCACCAATAAGGCTACGGACGAAATGAAGCGGCGTATCCTGAAGGAACTCAACGTCCTGGCTACGGATACGTCCCGTTCGAATTACCTTGACTATTTAAAGGACGTCTTGAAGAAGGATGAACGGCAGATTCAGGAACGGGCCAGGCAGCAGCTGAGTGCCATCCTGAACGACTATTCGTCCTTCGCCGTTTCCACCATAGACCGTTTCTTCCAACAGGCCCTCCGCGCCTTTTCCCGTGAAATCGGCCAGTTCGCATCCTATCAGGTTCAGCTGGACAGGAAAGCGTTGGAGGCGGAGAGCGTGGATCGTGTACTGGACGGCCTCACGGAGGAAAACCGGGAACTCCTGGATTGGATGCAGGACAGTGTCCAGGACCAATTGGAGCGGAACGGTTCCTTTTCGTTGGAGAAAGAGCTGAATGAAATGGCGGCGGGGCTTCGGGACATCCCGGCGGGGGAGGGACTCCCGCGTGCGTCCATCGCCGATATCCGGGCGTGCTGCCGGGCGGTGCGGAAATCCTTCGAGGAACGTGTCCGGACCGCGGCCGCATCCTGCCTCCAGGTGCTGGAAGGGAAGGGGATTGACCCTTGCGAGGACACCAGCAACCATTTCATGAAGTACCTGTCGGCCTATAGGGATGCAAAGGGGGAGATAGGTTTCCCTACACCCGGCTTCATGACCAAGGCCGCGGATAAGGACAAGTGGTTCGCCAGTAAGAAAGCCCATCTGAAAGATGTGCTGGGAAACGCTCTGGACGGCCCCATGCAGGCCTTCCTGGATTGTTTCGGCCAGCCCTTCAAGGAATACACCACGGCAGGCATCATCCTGGGACAGGTCTACGGCCTGGGCGTCGCCGCGGAACTGAGGGATGCATTCCTGGCTGTCCAGAAAGAGAACAACCTCCTTTCGCTGGACGACAGCAACGCCATCCTGAAAGGCATCATCGACAACACGGACGCTCCTTTCATCTATGAGAAACTGGGCGTGCGCTTCGAAGACTTCCTGCTGGACGAATTCCAGGATACATCCCAGGTTCAATGGGATAACTTCCTTCCGCTGCTTGAAAACGCCGTGGCTTCCGGGAAGGACTCCCTGGTAGTGGGAGACGTCAAGCAGAGCATTTACCGCTTCCGCGGAAGCGACTGGAAACTGCTGCATGAGGGGGTGGGAAACAACTTTTCGCAAAGGGAAGAGGTTCCCCTTCGCGGCAACTGGCGCACCTGCCGGGCCATCGTGGACTTCAACAACCGGTTTTTCTCCTATGCGGCCGGTGTTCTGGACAGGATGCTGGAAACCGATGTGATCGGTACCATTTACCAGGATGTGGAGCAGGAGGTCCGTCTGAAGGAAACGGCCGATGGCTCCGTGGATGTCTGTTATGTGGAAGACCAGCAGGCGGAGCTTCTCCGGACCTTGTGGGACGTGCACGGCCGGGGGGGGCTGTGGTCGGATATCGCCATCCTGGTCCGGGACAACAAGAGCGGAGAAAAAGTAGCCGCCCAACTGCTGCAAAATGATATTCCCGTGGTGTCGGACGATTCACTTTCCGTCAAATCCTCCGTTACCGTGCGGCGGCTGGTTTCCCAACTCTCGCTGGTGGAAGCCTCCCCGGATGAGGACGGAAAGGCCGTCGCCGGCTATCTGGCGCGGAAACTGGACTTGCACTTCCCGGACGGGTACCATTCCCTGCCGGATTTGGCGGAAGCCCTGCTGAGGGAACTCAGGAAGGCGGATCCCGGCCACTTTGAGTCGGAAATCCCCTATATCCAGTCTTTCATGGATTATCTCCAGGATTGGACGGCCACCGGCGGAAACAATCCGGAGGCTTTCCTGCGCGACTGGCAGGCGGCGGATCCCCAGATTGCCTCCCCCCGTCTTGGGAATGCCGTCCGCGTGATGACCATCCACAAGGCTAAAGGGTTGGAGTTCCCCTTCGTCATCGTCCCCTTCGCGGAGAAAGTGACCCTCTTCAAGGAAAACATGTGCTGGCGGAAGCCCGTCCTCAAGGGCAGCAGCCTGGAGGGAAAGGCCGATGGAACCTATCGCGTAAACCTGAGCGGAAAGAGTACGGAAACGCTGTTCGAAGCCGCCTATCGGCAGGAGCGCCTGTCGCAGGCCGTCGACAACCTGAATATCTTCTACGTCGCCCTCACCCGTGCCCAATACGGGCTGAAGGTCATCGCCAGCCCTGTCGCAAAGGGAAGGCAGGGGTCGTCCAACCTGTCGCAGATTCTTTATGATTTCGTGGGAAACGACGTCTATTCCAGCGGAACGCCCTATGACTTTTCGAAAATGAAGCGTCCCGTTGAGGATGCGGCGCCGCTGGAAGCGGGATTCGCGTCTTTCCCGGCGGACAGCGGCCAGCGCCTGCGTTTCAGCCCGGAGGCGGCGGATTATTTCGGGGCCGATGGCAGCGTGGGCCTGCAGGCCAGCCGCCGGATTCGCGGAACCGTCTTGCACGCCATCCTCGCCTCCGTTCAGGTGCAGGGGGATGTGGACGGGGCCGTTTCGGCAGCCGTCGCGGCCGGTGAATTGCCGGAGACCGAACGGGATGCCACCGTCGCCTTCCTGGAAGAACGCATCGGCCAGGTGGAGGACAAAGGCTGGTTCAACCCTGCGGTGAAGGTGCTCAGCGAGGCCGCTCTCATCGGCCCGGACGGACGGGAATACCGCCCGGACCGCGTTGTCCTGCATCCGGACGGCCGCGTGAGCGTGATAGACTACAAATTCGGGGAACACAATCCGGCCTACATGCGGCAGGTGCGGCGGTATATGGATCTGTACAAAAAACGGGGCCATGTAAAAGTTGACGGCTGGCTCTGGTATTTGGAAGATAATTTCATTACCTTTGTAAACTAATTCTTGTTGCGATGGAAGCAAGCGAAAACAGCATCAAACTATACTACAATACGGAAGTGGAAAGGCTGGAGATGCCGGAATACGGGCGTCTGGTCCTGCAGATGGTGGAGCAGATCAAAACCATCCCGGACCGGGCCAAACGCACCCGGCAGGCCCAGGCCGTTGTGAAGGTGATGGAAATCCTCAATCCCCAGGTGCATCAGCAGGAAAACTATGCGCAGAAGCTCTGGGACCATCTGTTCATCATCGCGGGATATGACCTGGATGTGGATTCCCCATATCCCAAGCCCGTTCCGGAGGTGGTGAACAGCCGTCCGGATCCCATCCCCCTGAATACGAAGCCCATCCGGGCCCGCCATTACGGCCGCAACATCGAAAGCATCCTGGACCTCATTGCCACGGAACCCGACGGTGAAATGAAAACGGGGATGATCCGCGCGCTGGCCATCTACATGCGTCAGCAGTACCTCATCTGGAACAAGGACACCGTGTCGGACGAAACCATTTTCCAGGACATCGAGCGTCTTTCGGCAGGCCGTGTGAAGGTGCCCGAGGGACTGGAGCTGTCCAAGCTTTCGGCGGATGCTTCCTTCTCCCGGCCGGGAATGAATCTGGGCGGCAAGAACAACAAGGGCGGAAAGTTCAAATACCGCGGTAAAAAAGGCAAGAAATGAATCCGTTGAAGAAATACTGGGATGGCCTGAGTGACAGAAAACGGGCTGGTATCCGCTATGCGGGGAATATTACCGTCATTATCTTCACCGTTTGGGTGTTGGTGGCGGTGGTGTCCTACGTTTTTACCTGGTGGAAGGACCAGAGCGAACTCGCGCTGGACGGCGCCGTTGAAAACGCCGCTGCGTCCAGCGGTCTCTCCCTCGGCCATTTCCTGGTAACGGATTCCTTCGGTCTTGCCGCGTTCTGCGTGGCCGCATTCCTGCTGGTCTGGTGTGTCAAACGGCTCTGGCGGGAATGTCCGCTGAGTCTGCGCAAGTGGTTCTACGGCAGCATTACCCTCGCTTTCCTGCTGTCCTGGACCCTGGCTTTTGTGGGCCGTTTCGCCGGTGTTGAATTCGCCTTTGGCGGTGGCCTGGGCGGCCGCGCCGGTGCCGCGCTGGTGAACTGGACGGTGCACAGACTGGGAGAAGTCACAAGCATTGCCATCCTCCTGGCGCTCTACGCTCTGTGGCTGTACTGCCTCAGCGCCCGTTTTGCGGACTTGCTGATGGGACGGAAGCCGGTTGCCGCTCCGGACGGTGAAGAAGAGGACGGGGAGGAGGAAGAGGAACCCGAGGAAGAAAAGCCCGCCCCGGCGCCCGCCCGGGTAACGCGCGTCCGGGTTGAACCGGTGGCGCCTCCGGTCATCACCACCTCAACCACCACGGTCACGCCCACGGATGCGGAACCGGAAAAGGAGCCGGAAGAGGCACCCGCGGAAGAAGGGGCGGACGAGGGCCTTACCGTTATCACGGACAATACCCTGGAGCAGGAGGTGAAAGAGCCGCTCAAGCCCATCGACAACCGCTTGGATCCGCCGGACGGTCTGCCGAAGTACAAGATTCCCAGTCTGGATTTGCTGGGGGATTATGCCAAAGACCGCCACGAAGTCCTTCAGGACGAGCTTGTGCGCAACAATACCCTCATCCGCAACACCCTGGCCAGTTACAAGATCCAGGTGCGGGACGTTACGGCCATCGTCGGCCCCACCGTTACCCTCTATAAGGTGTATCCCGCCCCCGGCGTGAAGATATCGGCCATCCGGCAACTCCAGGAGGATATCGGCATCAACCTGCAGGCTCGCGGCGTGCGTATCGTGACGCTGGCGGACTCCGTGGGCATCGAGGTGGCCAACGACAAGGCGTCCATCGTGCCGCTGAAGAATCTTCTGAATGACCCTTCGTTCCGGGAAAGCAAGGCCGAACTTCCGGTTGCCATCGGCTATACCATCTCCCAGCATGTTAAGGTGTTCGACCTGGCGGATGCCCCGCATCTGCTGGTGGCCGGCGCTACCAAACAGGGTAAATCCGTGGGCTTGAACGTGATTGTGGCCTCGTTGCTGTATTCCAAGCATCCTTCGGAGCTGAAGTTCGTGTTCATAGACCCCAAGATGGTGGAATTCAGCGCCTATGGCCGTCTGCTGCATCATTTCCTTGCGGTACTGCCCAATGCCGGCAGTGAGCAGGAGGAGCGGGATCGCGCCATCGTCAAGAACGCCAAGGACGCCGCCGCTGTGCTGAAGAGCCTCTGCGTGGAGATGGACGCCCGCTACGAACTTCTCTCCAAGGCGATGGTGAACAACATCAAACTCTACAACGAAAAGTGGAAAGAGCATCATCTGCGTGGAGACCAGGGGCATCATTTCCTTCCTTACCTCGTTGTGGTGATCGATGAATACGCGGACCTGACCATGTCCGTGGGCGCCGGTCCGGAGAATAAGGCCATCGCCCGGGATATTACCACCAGCGTTATCCGTCTGGCCCAGAAGGGCCGCGCCGCCGGTTTGCACGTCATCCTGGCCACCCAGCGTCCTACGGTGGACGTGATCACCGGCCTCATCAAGGCCAACTTCCCCATGCGCATCGCTTTCCGCGTCACTTCCCACACGGATTCTTCCACCATTCTGGACAAACCCGGTGCAGATAAACTCATCGGCCGCGGCGATATGCTGCTTTACAGCGGCGTGGAGATGGAGCGCGTGCAGTGCGCCTTCATCGACAACAACGAAATCGCCGAACTTACCAAGGCGGTCGGGGAACAGATTGGCTATCAAAAGAGTTACAACACGCCGTATTATCTGCCGGAACCTCCCAAGGAAGAGTCGGACGGCGGCAACGGTCCGGTGGACATGCGGGCCCTGGACGACCGTTTCGAAGAAGCCGCCCGCACCGTGGTCCTCAACCAGCGTGGATCCACATCGGATCTGCAGCGCAAGCTTGGCATGGGATATGCAAAGGCGGGGAGGGTAATGGACCAGTTGGAAGCCGCCGGCATCGTCGGGCCGCAGGACGGATCAAAGCCGCGTGAGGTCCTGGTGAAGGACATGGCTCAGCTGGACGAAATCCTGGAACGCTTACAGCAGGAATAATGAAAAGAGTATTCTTCATCCTTTCTTTCATTCTTCTGACCTTTTCGGCAGGGGCGCAGCAGTCTATCGCCCTGCTGGACAAGGTGGAAGGCCACCGCGTCACCTTTCATTATACTTACAACCTTTCCCAGAACGGGGATCCCTTCAAGCCCGTTACGGACGGTGACGTGACCCTGGAGGGCAACAACTATGTGATGGAGGGGCTGGGACTTAAAGTGATCAGCGACGGGACCACGCGCTGGACGCTGGATGAGTCGGCCGGGGAAGCCGTTGTGGAAAACGTGGAGAAGGAAGACATTTTCACCAACCCCGCCCTTTTCATCTCCTCCTACAGGAATTACATGGACAGAATCAAGGTGAACAGCCAGGGGCGCGATGAACTGGACGTGACGCTCACCCTGGATGAAAACACCTTGGCCCGTTTTGTCCTGAAGAACATTTCCTTCCGCTTCCTGCAAGGAAAAAGCGATTTCTCCGTGGATGAGAAATCGCTTGGCGAAAAGTATCTTGTAACGGATCTCCGTTAATCTTCCACGCAGCGCACGCTCATGTAAAGCGTGTTTTTGTCGCCGTGTGCCTTCCGCACCAGCGGCTCTTTTTCGTAGAGGTACAGGTAGGTGCCCAGGTCTGCATTTTGGTCGGCCGTCCAGAAGAAGGCGTAGTGGCCGTAGTGGTCCCAGGTGTTGAAGGGGTCGTTCGTGTCCACGTAACCGGCGGGCAGCGCTGCGAAACCGGTGGCGTTGGTGAACTGGACATCCGCGTTATAGGTCCACATCTCGCGTTTCTGGAAAAGGGCGTCCACAATGAGGTCTCCGGCGGGGATGTCGCCGTTCGCGTCTCCGAAAGCCGTCTGGAACTCCGCCACGGTGGGGAGGTGCCAGCCTGCGGGGCACAGCGACTGGGCTTCCGTCCAATTATACAGGCGGCCCATGCCGCGGTCCAGCACTTCACACTGACGGAAACTGAGGCCGGCAGAAGGGTCGTACAGATTATTCGCCGTCCATTTCTTCCCATTGCGGGTTACGGTCCAGTAGCTCTGTTCCCCGAACTGCACCGGATTCAGGCCCATGGCACCCGTGACAACGGTTTCGGGTGTCACGGCGTTCACATAGATGTAGTCCGAGGTGCCGTAATAACCGCTTGCATAAGCGTAGCAATAGAGGGTATACTCCCCGTCTTCAGACAGGCTCAGTGTCCTTTTCAGTTTTTCTTTGTACTGGCTTTCCCACTTGGCCTCCAGATTCTTGTCCGACAGGTCTATGTAGAGGATGCTGCCGTCGTCCGTCTTTACGGTGTCCTTCGCTTCGCTGTTCAGCTGCCAGCAGACGTAGACGGTGGGCTTTTCGCCGTCCGGGCCCACGACGTTCCGTACATCGGCCTGGAGCTCCAGATTTGTGCCGGTGGCCAGGTACGCGGCGAAATCGTTGAGTTCCATCCCGCTCAGCGAGGGGAGGGTGGAATCAGCGTCATCTTTCTTGCAGGCTGCGAGGGTAACCAGGGAAAACAGGGCGGCACCCGCGGCTATTGTGCTAAATCTCATTGCTTTTCGATATAATGGGCAAATATCGGTAAAATTTCGTAAATTAGCACAAATTTCTTGCCAAGATATGCGGAAAATCCTGCCGGTATTGCTCCTGCTCCTGCTGCTAGCCTGCAGCCCTAAAGCGCGCTATGTGGAATTCAAGGGCTACGCCCAGGGCGGCACCTACACCGTGAAGGCGAACCTCGCGGGTGTTTCCGTGCCCGTGGAGACCGTGCGGGACAGCATAGAGGCGCTCCTGAAGCAGATAGATACCACGCTTTCCGGGTATAACAAGGCTTCGCTGTTAAGCCGTTTCAATGCCGGGGAAAAGATTCCCGCCAGTCCCATGTTCCTGGAAATGTATGCCCTCTCGTATGGATATTGGATGCGTTCGGAAGGGGCCTTGGACTGCGCCGCGGCGCCGCTCTACGACGCCTGGGGCTTCGGGTTCAAGCATCAGTCTTTCCCTTCTGAAGCCGATGTAGACGCGTTGAGGGCATCCTGCGGCTTCGGCCTGCTGCCGGCTGAACTGCCCGTCAGGGACGGATTCATTGACCCGGCGGAAATCGGCTCGCCAAAGCTTAATTACAACGCAGTTGCGCAGGGGTACAGCTGCGACGTCATCGCACGCTATCTGTATTCGCTGGGCGTGAAGGATATGCTGGTGGACATCGGCGAAATCTGGTGCGACGGCGTGAATCCCGCCGGAGAGCCCTGGTCCGTGGGTGTCCAGCGTCCGGAGGAAGGGACCGACGGCCAGTTGGACGGCGTCTGGCAATCCGGAGGCCGGCCCGCGGGCGTGGTCACTTCCGGCAATTACCGCAAGTTCTATGTCAAGGACGGCCATAAATATGCGCACACCGTGGATCCCCGTAGCGGTTATCCCGTGGAGCACAGCCTGCTCAGCGCCACGGTCGTTTCTTCCAACTCCGCCGCGGAGGCCGACGCAGTGGCTACCTGGTGCATGGTCATCGGCCTGCAGGAGGCCCAGCAGGTCCTTCTGGCGGATCCCGCCCTGGAAGGCTATCTTATCTACGAAGAGGAGGGGCAGATGCGCCAGTGGGCTTCTCCTGGCTTTACATTGAGGCAATAATCTCCAACGTCCCCGTGAGCAGACGGCAGAGGGCGTCGGTGGCGTCCAGTAGCAGTTGCGGGCACAGGCCCGTGGCGGCGAGTGCCAGCACGATGACGGCCGACCAGACCGTGAGCGTGGTGAGCGGAATGGCAAGCAGGTTTGTCAGCAGAAACCATTTCGGAAAGGTGTGGAAACGCCACCACACCAGCGGGGCAGTGAATACCTGGCAGCTGATGCTCATGGCCGCGGCCTTCCACATCCAGCGGAGAGGATTGTAGGAGTTCCCTTCCGGATAGAACTTTTCCAGCAGGGGATACAGCAGGAAGATGCCTGCCATGGCCAGGTAGGACAGCTGGAAGCCCAGACTGCTGATTACGGATGGATCCAGCACCAGTTGGATTAAAAGTGCCACGCAGAACACCCGCGTGGCCTTTCTGGGCCGATTCAGCAGCCGCAGCGTCTCATTCAGGCCGATGAAAAGGAAGGCGCGGACGATGGAAGGTCCGGCCCCCGTCATCAGGGTGAAAAAGCCGGCGCCGCCGAGGACCAGCGCGAAGCGGATGATCTGAGCCGGCCGGCTGCGCCCCAGCGGTTTTGTGAGGCTGTCGAAGATGATGTAAAGCATCCCCATATGAAGCCCCGACAGTGCCAGGATGTGCGAGGCGCCGCTGGCCCGGAAGGCGGCCACGGTCTCCGGCGCCAAACCGCTCCGGTCTCCTGTCAGAAGCGCCTGTAGCAGGGGAGCGGTCCCGTCAGAAGGGAAGGGGAGCGAGCCGATGAACGAGCGGAGGCTTTCCGCGGCGCCGGCGGCGAGGGCTGTGAGGCGGCCGGAACCATCGGCCCCGGGAAGGGCGGCGTTGAGGGCGCAGAAAACGCCCAGCAGCAAAAAGATGCCGAGGATGATTCCTACGGCCGGTTTTTCGCCCAGACGGAGCAGCTTTTCCCTAAATAGAACGGGCAGGGTTAGCAGGGGCAGCAGTAGCGCCGAAGCGGCCGTTCCCACCAGCGGAATCGCCGCCGTTCCGGCTGCCACGCCCGCTGTAAAACACAGCGAAAGAGTCTCTATGTTTTTCGCCCGTTCCATCCGTGCGAAATTACTAATAATTTCGTATCTTTGCAGAGATATACTGCCAAAAACTTAACGCTATATGATTATTCTAGTTATCAACTGCGGCTCCTCCAGCATCAAGTATCAGCTGCTGGACATGAAGAGCGACGACGTTTTCGACGTAATCGCCAAAGGTATCGCAGAAAAAATCGGCCTCCCCGCCGGCATTCTCCAATACGCCCCCGCCGGCAAGGAGAAGATGGAGATCGACGTCCCCATTCCGGACCACAAGGTGGGTATGCAGCTCATCCTGAAGGCGCTCACGGATCCCAAGACCGGCGTACTGAAATCCCTCGAAGATATTGAGGCGGTGGGTCACCGCATCGTGCAGGGCGGAGATTTCTTCTCCGGTTCCGTGCTGGTCAACGACGACGTTCTGGACAAGATCGCCTTCTGCGCGGACTTTGCCCCGCTGCACAACCCGGCCCACCTGCTGGGCATCCGTGCCATGCAGGAAGTGCTTCCCAGCGTACCGCAGGTTGTCACCTTCGACACAGCCTTCCACCAGACCATGCCGTCTTACGCCTATATGTACGGCCTTCCGTACGAATACTATGAGAAATACCGCGTGCGCCGCTACGGTGCCCACGGCACTTCCCATCAGTTCGTGGCCGGTGTGGGCGCCAAACTCGCCGGACTGGACATTGAGAACTCCAAGATCATCACCTGCCACCTGGGCGCCGGCAGCAGCATCTGCGCCATCCAGAACGGCAAGTGCGTGGACACCTCCATGGGCTTCACCCCGCTGGAGGGTATGATCATGGGTACGCGCGTGGGTAACATCGACGCCAACGCCGTCCTCTATCTGGAGAAGAAACTGGGCGTGGATCCGGACGAGATGACCAACATCCTCAACCGCAAATCCGGCTTCCTGGGCATTTCCACCAAGACGTCGGACGCCCGCGAACTGGACGAACTGGCCAACGGCGGAGACCCCAAGGCCAAACTCGTGTTCAAGAAGTACACCTACGACATCATCAAGAACATAGGCTCTTACATCGCCGCCATGAACGGGGTGGACCTCATCATCTTTACGGGTGGAATCGGCGAGCATAACAGCCGCCTGCGCCGCCGCGTGCTTGAGAACTTCTCCTTCCTGGGCCTGAAGGTGGACTACGAAGCCAACGTCGCCTGGGGCGAAGACGCCATCATCTCCACGGAGGACTCCAAGGTGAAAGCCGCGCTCATCTGCACCAACGAAGAACTGGTGATAGCGCGCGACACAATGCATATTGTCTTAGAAAATCAGGAATAATGATTACCAATTTCAATGAACTGTTTGCCGAACTGAAGGCAAAGGGCGTCTGCAAACGGATGATTGCGGCCTGGGGCGTGGACTCCCACACCATCGAGGCGGCCTCCAAGGCTTCGGACCTGGGTTTTGTGAAAGTGACGCTGGTGGGCGACGCAGACCTCATCGCCAAGGTGTGTGAGGAATGTAAGATCGACGCCGCCAAGTTCACGGTGGTGGACATCAAGGATGAGCTGAAGGCTGTGGCCGAAGCCGTGCGGATGGTCCATGACGGAGAAGGGGACGTGCTGATGAAGGGCCTTTGCTCCACGGACAAGTTCCTGCGCGCTATCCTGAACAAGGAAGTGGGCCTGCTGCCCCCGAAGGGGCTGCTGAGCCATGTGGGCGTGATTGAGAATCCCAATTACCACAAACTCCTCTTCATCACCGATATGGCCGTGATTCCGGCCCCGGACTTCAAACAGAAGGTGAAGATGGCCGGCTTTGTCACCGGCGTGGCCCGTTCCTTCGGCATCGCCAAACCCAAGATCGCGTTCATCGCCGCCTCGGAGCAGATGCTGGACAGCATGCCCGCCTGCATTGAGGGCGCCATGCTGGCCAAGATGTGCGACCGCGGCCAGATCAAGGCCATCGGCGACGGTCCGCTGGCCCTGGACGTAGCCATCGACAAAGAATCCGTGGAAATCAAGAAACTGGTTTCTCCCGTTGCGGGAGACGCAGACTGCCTGCTCTTCCCCAACATCGAAAGCGCCAACGTGTTCTGGAAGACCAATTCCAAGCTGGCCGTGGGCGTGCGACAGGCCGGTTTCCTGGTGGGAACCCAGGTGCCCTGCATCCTGGCCTCCCGCGCGGACTCCGTGGACGTAAAACTCAATTCCATCGCTTCTGCAGTAATTTCAGTTAAATAGATATGAGAAAATTCATTGTTGCCGGGAACTGGAAAATGAATACCACCGTTCCCGAAGGTGTTCAACTCGCCAAAGATGTTGTGGCTGCGGCCAAGGATGTACCCGCTAACGTAGAGCTTGTTGTGGCTCCGCCGTTCACCCACCTGGCCCCTGTGGCCGAAGCCCTGAAGGGCTCGAAGGTGGCCCTGAGCGCGCAGAACTGCGCAGACCACGAAAAAGGCGCCTACACCGGTGAAGTGGCTGTCTCCATGCTCACTTCCATCGGCTGCAAGTATACCATCCTGGGTCACAGCGAGCGCCGTCAGTATTATGGAGAGACGGACGAAAAATTGGTTGTGAAGACCCGGCTGGCCCTCGCCGCCGGCCTGAAGGTGATTCTGTGCGTGGGTGAGAACAAGGACGAGCGTGTGGCCGGCAAGCACTTCGAGGTGGTTACCGCCCAGACCAAGGCCGTTCTCTACAACTTCTCCGCGGAGGACATGAAAAACATCGTGATTGCCTATGAACCCGTCTGGGCCATCGGCACCGGTCTCACCGCCACCGCCCAGCAGGCGGAGGAAATCCATGCCTGCATCCGCAGTGTCATCGCCGAAAAATTCGGCGCCCGGGTGGCCGACGACATGACCATCCTCTACGGCGGCTCCTGCAAGCCCTCCAACGCGAAGGAACTCTTCGCCGAAAAGGACATCGACGGCGGCCTCATCGGCGGCGCCGCCCTGAAGGCGGAAGACTTCATCGGAATCGCGACGAGTTTCTAACGCACCGGCAAACGCACAAAATTGCCTCTTACGTTACCCCTTCCCTAAATCCCTCCCCTCGGGGGAGGGACTTTTTTTCGCTTCGCTCAAAAGTTCTATTGCAGTTCGAAAAAATATTCGTAAATTTGCGGGCTTTAAAAAACCGGCAAAGGTTTTTTGGTGCAATGGGGTGCTTGAGAAAGAGCACTGAGTAACACATTTTTATTCATAAAACAATGAAGCATTTTACGCTTAAAGGCGAAATCCGCCAGAAGGGCAACAAGGCCGTCCTCAAGGCCTTCCGCGCACAGGGTCTGGTTCCCTGCAACCTCTATGGAGAGGGCATCAAGGAAAACATCCTTTTCACCGTCAATGAGAAAGAGCTGAAGGGTATCACCCATACCCCCGCCTCCTACATCGTGGACCTGGAACTGGGTGGCAAGACCTACACCGCTGTGGCTCACGAGTACCAGTGGCATCCCGTGGATGACAACTGCCTGCACGTGGATTTCCTCGCCGTCAATGAAAAGAAGCCCATCGTCATCAGCGTTCCGCTGAACATCACCGGTCACCCGGTGGGTGTGCAGGCCGGTGGTAAGTTCACCCAGAGCGCCCGCAGCCTCAAGGTCTGCGCCCTGATGAACAACCTCCCGGATCAGCTGGACATCGATGTCACTCCGCTGGGGCTGGACAAGAGAATGGTGGCCGGCGACCTCAAGTTTGAAGGTCTCCAGATTGTCTCCGACAAGAACACCATCATCTGCCAGGTGAAGACCACCCGCGCCATGCAGCAGGCCGCTGTGGACGCCGCCAAGAGTGGTGAGCCTGAAGCACCCGCAGCCGCCGAGTAGCGATGGACTACCTAGTTGTAGGACTGGGCAACATCGGGCCGGAATATGCCCGTACCAGGCACAACATGGGGTTTATGGTATTGGATGCCTGGGCTCAGGCATCCAATGCCCTTTTCAAGACGGACCGTTATGGGGATGTGGCGGAGGTTTCCTTCAAGGGCCGATGGTTCGTGCTCCTGAAGCCTTCCACCTATATGAACCTGAGCGGCAATGCCGTCCGTTACTGGATGCAGAAGCTGCATCTCCCCCTGGAAAACCTCATCGTCATTTCGGACGACATCAATCTTCCCTTCGGTTCCATCCGTATGCGCGGAGGCGGATCTTCAGGCGGTCACAACGGCCTGGAGGATATTGCCGCCAAGCTGGAGAGCGAAGCCTGGACGCGCATCCGTCTGGGGGTTGGCAATGAGTTTTCACCGGGCTCGCAGATAGATTATGTTTTGGGAGATCTTTCTCCGGAAGAACTGGAACAGATCCCGTCGCTTTCGGCCCGCGTGGCGCAGGGAATCCGGGACTATTCCACCATTGGACTGCAAAGGGCGATGAGTGCTTTGAATGTAAGGCCAAAAGTGCAAAAAGAGGCCGAAAAACCCCAAAATGCAGAAAAAAGTGGCTCTGATGTGCCTGAAGTGTAAAAAAATCGCAAAAAAACCGTAAAAAATTTTGGAGGTTCAATTTTTTTCTCTATCTTGCGCAAAAGTTTGACACTTAACGTTTAACAACCAATAAAACAATCTTTAAGTTATGAAAAAGCTCGTTGACGCTATCAATGCTGCTTATGCAGATTTCGCCAAGAACGCTGAAGCTCAGCTCGTAAAGGGTAACAAGGCCGCTGGTGCCCGCGCCCGTAAGGCCGCCCTGGCCCTCATGAAGGACCTCAAGGAGTTCCGCAAGGCCTCCGTGGAAGCTGCCAAGTAAGCATAGCATCCAACAATAAATAAGGACAGCCGAAAGGCCGTCCTTATTTTTTTGCCCCCTCAGTTCTTTTTGGCACGGGGATGATTCGCCAGAATCATCCTGTGCCAGGTACTCGTGTCGATGTGCGTATAGATTTCCGTGGTGAGGATGCTCTCATGACCCAGCATTTCCTGGACAATTCTTAAATCGGCCCCGTTCTCAATCAGGTGCGTGGCGAAGGAATGGCGCAGGCTGTGGGGAGAGATTTCCTTCCGGATGCCGGCGGCCATCGCCCGGTCTTTCACCAGTTTGAACAGGGACACGCGGCTGAGAGGCTTCCCGAAGCGGTTCAGGAACAGATAATCCTCATAGGCGCGGGCGGCGGGGTCCGGGCGCTCCGGCAGATACGCGCGGATGGCATCGGCCGCCATTTCGCCCAACGGGACCAGGCGTTGTTTGTCGCCTTTGCCGATGATATCTACAAAGCCGTCGTCCAGATGGACGTGTGAGATTCGCAGCGTGGCTGCTTCGCTCACACGCAGGCCGCAGCCGTAGAGCACCTCCAGGATGGCGCGGTCCCGTTTGCCAAAAGGCTTTTTGAGGTCCACGGACTCCAGCAGGGCTTCCACTTCCTCCACGCTCAGCACTTCCGGCAGGTATTTTCCCAGTTTGGGCGCGTCCACCCGGTCGCAGGGATTCTCCGTCACGTCGCCTTCCTGCACGCACCAGTCGAAGAAACTGCGCAGGGAACTCACCAGCCGCGCGGCGCTTCGCTTCGAAAGCCCCTTTGACGTTACTTCTCCCAGATACTTCTGGATGTCGGCCGGCGTAACCGCACGGGGCGCCAGGTCGCACGCGTTCAGGAAGCCTTCTACGTCGTGGCAATAAGATGCCACCGTATTGGGTGACATCCTGCGCTCGATGCGAAGGTAGTTCCTGTAGTCACTTATCACAGTACACCGTACTTCTTACCGTATTCCAACATCTGTCCCAGATAGTCGTCCGTGTAGACCACTTCGTAGTCTTTGACGCTGCCGTCATCGGCCAGGACGGGACGGATTTCCGGGTTGACGAAACCGCCGTAGGGTTTGAGGTTCAGGGCTTCGTAGCGGGCTTTCACCTCCTTGTGAAGCTCAGGATCGATATGCACGGCATAGGTCTCCACGAGGGCCTTTCCGGCCTCATAGTCGCCTTCGCTCTTGATGCGCTGGATTTCGGCCAGAAGCTCTGCAAACAGGCCGCGCAGTTTCTCATAGTCGTTCACCACGAAATAGGTCTTGCCGTCGCGCACTTTCTTCTCGATGACATTGTCCGCTGCACCCTTCTCATAGCACCATTCGGCGATGAGTTTGCGGTTCTGCATATGGGCCTCCGTGTTCGGCCGGCCCAGTTCCACGCGGGTGAACTGCACCATGAGGCCGTTGCGGATGAATCCGGCATATTCGGCTTTATAGGCCTCCGGATCCGGCATGATGCCCAGTTCCACCAGCTTCGGATCCGCCGCGAAATACAGACCGAAGAGGTCTGCCCGGGCTTCTTCCAGGGCCGATGCATACTCGCCCATGGCCGTGGAGCTTACGCCGGGCAGGAGCTGCCCGCTGCCGTGTCCCAGGCACTCGTGGAGGTCCGTGTGGATGTTGCCGGCGATGCTGCTCCATTTCTCGGACAGGGCCACTTCTTCCTCGCTGTAGGCGAATTCCTTGAGGGTGCTGGTGGGCATTTCTTTGGCCGAGAAGTCATAGGTGTCGTGGATGTTGGCGATGGTCACGCTCTTCGAGCCGTGTTCCTTGCGGATCCAGTCTGCGTTGGGAAGATTGATGCCGATGGGCGTAGAGGGATAGCTGTCGCCGGCGAGGCATACCGCATTGATGACCTTGGCGCTCACGCCCTTCACCTTCGCTTTCTTGAAGCGCGGGTCCACGGGGGAATGATCTTCAAACCACTGGGCGTTGGCGGAAAGGATTTCCGTGCGCTTGGAGGCTTCGAAGTCCTTGATGTTGACGTAGCCTTCCCAGGAAGCCTTGCGGCCCAGCGGGTCATTATAGTCCTCGATGAAGCCGTTGATGAAGTCCACCGTGCCGACGGTGTCCTTCACCCACTCGATGTTGAATTCGTCCCATTTGCGGAGGTCGCCGGTCTGATAATACTCGATCAGCAGCCCCAGCGCGCGCTTCTGGATGTCGTTTTCCGCCACCTCGCGGGCCTTGGAGAGCTGCTCGCAGATCTTCTCGATGGCGGGGGAGTAGATGCCGCCCACCTTCCAGGGGAGTTCCTGCACTTTTCCATCGGCCCCCTTCACCACCTTGGTATTGAGGCCGTAGGAGATGGGATGCGGGTCACTCGGGTCCACGATACCGGCGTAATACTTTTCCACCTCTCCGCGTGTGACGCCTTCGTAGAAGTTCACGGCCGATGCCGCCACGATGTCCCCGGAAGTTTCCGTGGAACGCCGCTGCGGGTAGATGGCGGGGTTGTAGATGACCTCCAGCAGCCCGTCATCGGCCACACCGGCCTGCGCCAGCAGGGAAGCGAAATACTCCCGAGGGCAGGCGGGGAAAAACTTGTCCTCCGCGTAATGATGGTGGATGCCGTTGGAGAAGAACACGCGCTTGGCATAGACCAGGAAATCCTGATAATCCGGCGTGTCCGCTGCAGGTACTTTTTCCAGAATGGCCTCCAGGGCATGGCGCACGCGCAGGTTATCCTTGCAGTTCTGGTCCCAGAGGATGTCCCGCCCGTATTTGGCGGCTTCCGCCAGATAATAGGCGTATTCCTTCTGCTGGAGCGTAAGATTCTCCCAGCCGGGAATCTGATAGCGCATTACTTTCAAATCGGCAAAAGTGTCGATAGTATACTTGAAATCCGCCTCTTTGGCCGGATTGTTGCAACTGCTCAGCAGCGCGGCGAGACTGGCCGTAATCATTATTGCAAAGAGTTTTCTCATAGTCTATTTTTTACAAAGTTAACAAATAATCTCTATCTTTGTAATCTATAGTATGCGCGCAAGACGAATCATATTCTTCTTTGTCCTGGCCTTTGGCGTGGCCGTATCCTGCACCAGGGATGACGACTTCTCCTTCGGTCCGGGGCGGGGAAGTACGTCTCCAGCGGCGCCCAGGGAGCCCATTCCGGAAGAAAGCTTTGACAAAGTGTTCCTGATGGTTTCCGGCGGACACAACAACATTTCCCACTATATTACGGCAGACCAGCGGGATATGGAGCGGAACTGGCTGCCCGGCGGCACGCCGGAAGACAAAGACGTGCTGGTGTTCCTTTCCCGTGTGAACCGGACCGCCGGTTTTGCCAATACGGAGGTTCCCGTGCTGTACCGGATGTACCGTTGTGCCGATGGTTCTGTTCGCCGGGATACGCTGCATCGCTGGGGGGAGGAAGACCGTCTGTTCAAGGACGGCAGCGTCCTGCATGATGCCCTGGCAATGATCCGCAGGCGTTTCCCGGCCAAGAGTTACGGGATGGTGGTCTCTTCCCACGGCACCGGCTGGCTGCCGCCGCGCTATTATTGGAATCCGTACAAGTTTGAGAAGGGAACGCTTTCCGCTCCCGGTAAAAGGAGCATCGGGGACGACACAGACGGAGACGTCACCAATGAGATGCCGCTGATGGATTTCATCGCAGCCATTCCCTATAAATTGGACTATATACTCATAGACTGCTGCCTCTGCGGCGGCGTGGAAGTGGCCTGGGGCCTTCGCGGAAAAGCGGATTACGTGGGCTTTTCCCAGACGGAGATTCTGGCCGACGGCTTCGACTACAAGAAGATCGTGCGGCGGCTGATTGGCGGCGCGGTGCCGGATGCGGAAGCCGTCTGCCGTGACTATTTCGCCCAGTATGGGGAGAACGGCAGTGCCACCATTTCGCTGGTGGATACGCGTGAAATGGATGATCTGGCTTCCGTTTGCGCTACACTTTTCGAAAAATACCGCGCGCAACTCTCCGTTCTGGACGGCGGCGTGGACGACGATTGGGAAAGCACCAACTACGGCAATTACAAAGTGCAGGGCTATTTCCGCTATGACCGCCACTATTTCTATGATTTGGAAGACATCCTCCTGAAGGTTGGGATTACGGAAGACGAACACGCGCAGCTCACTGCGGCGCTGAACCGCTGTGTCCTGTACAAGGCTCATTCGAACTCTTTCATGGCCGGCACCTGGGATGGTTTCCCCATCAGAATCCACAGCGGCTTTTCGATGTATCTTCCCTCCATGGGAACTGACTTACTGAACAACTATTACGTTAATAATATCGCCTGGAACCAGGCAACGCATCTAATACAATGAAGGATTTTGTAAAAACCATGCTGGCCGTGATCTGCGGCTACATCGTGCTGAAACTCATCGGCCTCATCATTTTTATCATCTTCCTGGTCTGCGCCTTCTCGTCCGGCTCTTCCTCCATTCCCAAAAACGGAGTGCTGGATCTGGACCTGTCCAACTTCAACATTGCCGAGCAGACGGAAGAGAGCCCCATGCCCAGTTCCACATCTTTCCTTGGCGGCGATATGTCCATGGTCCCTTCCATCGGCATTCGTGACGCGGTGGAGGCCCTGAGAGCGGCGGCCGATGACCCCGGCATCCCCTGTGTGCTGCTTCGCGCCGACGGCTTTTCCGGCGGGGTGGCCGACGTAGTGGAACTCCGCGCGGCCCTGACGGAATTCCGTCGCAGCGGCAAACCCGTCATCGCCTACACGGAGAATCCCGGTAACGCTTCCTACTTCCTTTCCACCGTGGCCGACAAGATTTACATGGGCAAGCAGCACGGGGGAAACAATATGCTCATCGGCGTTTCCAGCCAGATGATCTACCTCAAGGATATCCTGGATAAACTGGGCGTGCATGTGCAGCTGATCCGTCATGGGAAATACAAGAGTGCGGGTGAGATGTTCATCCGGAGCAGCTCTTCCCCCGAAAACCGTGAGCAGAACCAGCAGATGGTGAACTCCCTGTGGAAGTGCTACGGGGGTGTCGCGGCAGCCGCCCGTGAGATTCCGGAGGAGGACTTCAACGCTCTCATCGACAACCTGTCCCTCAATCTCCCGGAGGATTTCCTCGCCCATGGCCTGGTGGATGCGCTGGTCTCGCACGAGGAACTGGTGCAGAAACTCTGCATCATGGCCCGGGTGGAAGACGCCGATCATCTGGCCCTGATTCCCTTTGTGGATTATACGCTGGCTAAAAAGGAGGAGCAGCCGGGCCGCATTCAGGTGGCTGTTCTGCATATGGACGGTGAAATAGTGGAGGGGAAGGACGACTATGACAACATTGCGGCGGACCGCTTCGTGCAGGAGATAGACAGGCTCCGCAAGAATCAGGACGTGAAGGCCGTGGTCCTTCGCGTGAATTCTCCCGGCGGCAGCGTGAGCGCTTCGGAGAAGATCCGCGCCGCCCTGGACCTGCTCCAGAAAGAAAAACCGCTGGTGGCCTCCTTCGGCAACTATGCGGCTTCCGGCGGATACTGGATTTCAAACGGTTGCCAGAAGATTTATGCCAATCCTACATCCATTACCGGTTCCATCGGCGTTTTCTCCATGATTCCCGAATTCTCGGACGTCACCAAGAAGGTGGGTGTGGGCATTGAGACCGTGGGCTCCAACAAGCACAGTGACATGTTCTCTCTGGTCCGTCCCTTCGATACGCAGGAACTGGCTTTTATGCAGGCTTCCGTGGAAGACATTTATGAGCGTTTCGTGAATCTGGTGGCCGAAGGCCGCGGGATGGAACCCGACGCCGTGGACGCTATTGCCCAGGGCCGTGTGTGGACCGGGGCCGATGCTCTGGAGATTGGCCTGGTGGATGAGCTGGGCACCCTGCAGGATGCCATCGCCTATGCCGCTGCCCTTGCGGACTTCACCTCCAGCGACCAGTACAGCGTGGCGGACTATCCCGAACCGCTTACTTTCCTCCAGCAGTTGATGCTTTCCTTCGGTGAAAGCCCGCAGGAGCCCACCATCCTGGAAGATACGCCCTTCGAAGGTCTCTCCAAGGCCGTTCGCGCCCTGAAAGCCCGCGAGCCCGGCGTGGTCTACGCCCGCCTGCCGTATGCGATGGAGATTCGCTAGGGCGTCTCTGCTAACCCTACCGACTGCCAGCTCTCTGCCGATACGGCTCTGCCGCCCCGCCAGCCTCGCTCTGCTATCCCACTGGCCCCGCCATGCCGACTGCCAGCACGGCTGAACCCAACTATTTGCCATTTTTTCACGCTCCGGTGTGCTCCAGCATGGCGGAACCTCAGTATTCGGCAAATATTCACGCTCCCGCGTGCTGGGAGCTATTTGTAACGATAGTCTTTCGCATTTAGAAACTGTTTGACAAGATGTTCTGACAGCTTGATTGCGGGGGCAATAACGGTTTCAGTCAAACCATAGCGTTTATTGAGGGTGACTGCCAATAGCCCCTTTTCATTTGGCGTCAGTTCACGCAGCCATTTTCGCGGATACAAACTTCTCATTGTTGTATTAACCATATCGTCCACTTCTTCAGTAGACCAGTCTACCGCTTCTCCCAGTTCTGTTGCTACGTGGACGAAGGATTCATAGTCTTTTACCAGGCGGGTCATATACTTTTTTGCTTTTATAAACAGACCACGGACCTTTTCTATTTGGACAAAGTTTCGCGGAAGAACTCCCAGTTCCGAATGGATTTCCCAATCATCCGGCATTTTAATGTCTGAGCCAATCAGTTCTTTTATATGGGTATCCGGCAATTCTTTAACTCTTTTTCCGCGAATCGCATCTCCCAATTCGTTAAATAAGAGATAATCCGATCCCCAGCGATAACCCCCAGGGACACAGATGTCCTTTTCGTAAGCATTGCGGGCCACATAAATCACATGATCTTCCAGTGATTTTACATCTTCGATGGGAGTCAGTTTGAACCAATAGTCCTTTGGGAGAGGACCGTTACCATCCTTGATTAACCGAGCATTTATTCTGCGCTTCAAGAAATAGAACACCATAAGGCATTGCTCGCCCGTTGCGCTCATCACTGCATGCAGATGGTTTGGCATCAGTTCAAAAACATAAATCTTCACCGGAAAGAGAAGGCTGGCCAATGCCATCGACGACATCCCGAACTTATACTGGTCGTCGCCGTGAAACAGTAAACCGTCCCGCCATCCGTCGGTGGACAGGTGATAATACCCCTTGGGAAGTGAGCGAATCTCCAGCCGCTCTTTTTGTCTTTTATCCATAGGGCAAAGTTGCGCCAAGTTAGCCGTTTCAGCAAAAATGAAACGGCTAATTGAAAAAAACGGCCCCGGGATGCGCCGAGTGACCGATCCCAGCTAAAAGACAGACCTATTTTAGCGGGTAAAAAACGGCTGGAATGAAAGCGTTTTCTTGCAGATGCTGTACAATCCCCTCCCGGCAAAAGGTCAGCACGCCGGAACCCAACTATTCGCCATTTTTTTTACGCTCCGGGGTGCTCCAGCACTGGGGAACCCGTAAAATCGCCAAATATTCACGCTCCCGTGTGCTGAGGCGAGGGAGACGAGGACGGATTCACATGCAGTGTGGTATACACAGCAATCTGTGTGAGTCAGTGCCAGCCGCTACCGCCCGCAAAGACTCTTGAACGGACACCAGGAGCAAGTCTTATTATCACCTTTCCGCTCCCATGGGACGGAAGGGTCCGTTATTTCTGCCAGCAAGTTCTGCAACCCCTCGGTGGCCAGGCGGCCGAATTCCGCACTTTCCGGACTTTCCGGCGCAGCCTCGCCATAGAGCCGTCCGGTGCTATAAATGGCATTGACCAGCGGCTCCCGGATGCCCAGGTCCCTGCGGGCCAGTTCATCGTAAATAAATAGCTGGAGGGCGATTTTTGGTCGTTTGTCGTTTTCCGGGCCAAAGAGTTTTTCGGCCACCTTTGCCGCGCTTTCGTCCGTAATGAGTATCTCGCTGTCCTCTACCCGTCCGGTCTTGTAGTCCACGATACGCACCTGCCCGGGCCGATAGCTGTCTATGCGGTCAATGAATCCTTTGAACCGATAGCCGTTCCACTCCATCCTGCAAGGCTTTTCAAGGCCGATGATACGAAATCCCTCAGACCCGGACGCTTCCAGCAGGCGGGCGTCGTGATTGAGCGTCCGGAGCACATAGTCCAGGATAACTCCTTCCAGTACCAGGTTCCGTCCTGTTACTTCGAAGCTGTGCATCTGGGCAAGTACTTCCTCTCGGACCATTTTCTTCAGACGGGTTCTGTCCTTCCGCCAGGCTTCTATGTCGGCGCGCGTCACCATGGCGAGTCCATCATAAAGATGTTGCATCACCTTATGGAAAGCGTTTCCAAACATGCCGGAATCCATGGCTTCGGCCACCTCTTCTTCTTCCTCCAGCCCCTCCACCGCCTGGTAGTAGAATTTGGCCGGGCAATCCAGATAATTCTTCAGGATGGAGGCCGATAACTCCTTATTCCGCACCACCGCCACATGCTCTTCCGTCTTGACGATGGGTTCGGGGGGCGATACCGGCTGGAGGAAGGTGACCGCCACCCGGCGAGACAGATTCACCTGAGCGGAAAACAGATATTCCAATTGCTTGACATATCGGCTTTCTTCTCCGCTTTTGAGGCCTTCCGTGCGGCTGTCGTAGAGAATCCATACCTTTTCCGGACGCTGGATCATCCGATAGAAATAATAGGCCCAGACGGCGTCCTGGTATTCATAAGTGGGCAGGCCGAAAGCCTTCCGCAGTTCCGGCGGGATGAACGAAGCATTGGCGCTCCGCCGCGGGAACATCCCCTCATTGGCACTAAGGATAATGAGGTTGCGAAAATCCAGGGCGCGGGTTTCCAGCGGCCCCATCACCTGCAGTCCTTCCAGCGGTTCGCCGCGGAAAGGGACGGAAATGCTTTCCAGCAGGCGTTCCAACAGGCGCAGGTGCGTGGCGGGCAGCACCTCCAGATCCGTATCCTGCAGCAGCGTCAGCTGGGTATGGCAGCGTTTGGCGAAATCCAGTTCCAGGAGCATGTCTCCCCCGGCAGAGAGATGGGCGCCTATATAGGAGAGCAGGTCCAGCAGATACTGCTCCATCCGGTGGTTGGCGGCGGCCGATGCTTCCGCAGGCGACGTGCAGACAACGCGGAAGATCAGTTTCAGGAGCGGACCGCCCTGCAGGTCTTGCAGGGGTATGTAGTATTTGGCATCGGCCTTTATCTTGCGGATGCAGGCAGCATCTTCCTCCGTGGAAAGCTTCTTTACGAGTCCAGACGAGAGCACTTCCCGCACAGTCCGGTGATAGAAGAACCAGTCATCGCCTTTTTTGCGTATTCTGAGTTGCAACGCTCCGACTGCTTTCAGCAGGCAGAAAACGGCACTGCCGCTCATGGGAAGGCCCATTGTCACGTTTACGCTTTCCTGCTCCGGAGGGAGGGAGTTCAGCAGCGGCAACAGGAGACTTTCGTCGGGCAGGACGAAGGCCGTTTCTTCGGGGTTTCCCGGGGTTGCATCGGCGAGAATCTGCGGGGCCAGTTTGGCCTGACCCACGGACGAAGGGACACTGATGACCGTGATTTCCGGCTTCCCGGAGCCTCCGCTGACGGGAAAGGCCTGCGGGAACTCCTCCAAGTTTTGCTTCATGAAGAAGGACGACTTATTCTTCCCGTCCCGGATGGCATCGCTCACGTAATCCCAAACGAAATCCGCCAACTGCGCATCGCGCATGCGCTTTAGCAGCAGATGCTCGCATGCGTTTAACGCATTAAGTCCGACGAAGACGAACTTTTCCGTCTCAGGAAAAACCGGCCTTAATACATCGGCCACAGATGTCCCGGCCTTCAGTTTGTCGGCGAGAAGCCTGTACATCCGGCCTTCGTAGGCCATTCCCTTTTCGCTCAGGGCGGCGTTGAAGTCACGATATACCGGATACAGGATATTCCACAGCCCCAGGAAGCGGTATTTCACCGGGTCTGTCTTTCCGTCCCTGAAATGCCCCAGGAATTGATTGATGGCCTCCTGCTGGTTTGTTGTCAGGTAGCTCATGTTGTCCTGGATGGCCTTGAGTTCCTGCACGTTCCGCATCAGGGATCCGGCATCTGCCAGGAATTTGTCTACGTCATCGAAATCTGCCAGCATGGCATCTCCCCAGAAGATAAAATCGTCCAGCGGTTCCGCCTGCGGGTTCAGGCTTTTATACACCTTGTAGAGTTCCAGCAGCAGGGGCAGTTTGTCCGTTACCGTGACGCCGGAAAGACGGGCGAAAAAGTCGTTGATGGTATACAGCGGAGGAAGCAGGATGGGATGGCCACTTCCGTTTTCCCGCACCAGATCTCCCAGGTACTTCTTGAAAAAGACCAGGGACCTGCGGTTGGGAAAGACGAAACAGGTTTTTTCTATGTCGGGGCCTTGGAAATAGTGGGCGGCCACCTGCCTCAGGAACGGTACCATAATTTGTGATAAAGATAGTGAAATTCCCCGAAATATTCCCTATATTTGTCAAAACACTAAAAGACAACACCCTATGAAAAAGAAATTCAGATGCCTCGTTTGCGGCTACGTCTACGAAGGCGAAAATCCCCCCGCAGAATGTCCCGTCTGCCACGTCAAAGCAGATAAATTCGTGGAAGTGAAAGAATCGGCCGACGGCCCCCAGTGGGCCTGTGAGCATGAACTGGGCGTTGCCAAGGGCTGCGACCCTGAAGTCTGGGCCGGCCTGAAGGAACACTTCGCCGGCGAATGCTCAGAGGTGGGCATGTACCTCGCGATGAGCCGCCAGGCAGAGCGTGAAGGCTATCCGGAAGTGGCCGATGCCTTCAAGCGCTACGCCTACGAAGAAGCGGATCACGCCGCCCGCATCGCCGAACTACTGGGCGAAGTCGTGTGGGACACCAAGACCAACCTGAAGAAGCGCTACGAAGCCGAAGCCGGTGCCTGCGAAGGCAAACTGGCCATCGCCAAACGCGCCAAGGAACTGGGCTACGACGCCATCCACGACACCATCCATGAAATGGCCAAGGACGAAGCCCGCCACGGCGCCGGTTTCCTGGGGCTTTACAAGCGGCTGTTCGGGAAATAGCCTCTTTCAAATTGTTGTACAGCACGGCTCGGCGTGAAAAACCGGGCCGTTTTTTGGGTTCCGCTGTGCTGCAGCACACGGGAGCGTGAAATAACGGCGAAAAGTTGGGCTCCGCCGTGCTGTGGCACGGGGGCCGGGCCAATGGGGCTGCAGAGACGGGCCGGGGCGGGGGCGAGCGGGGAGCAATCGCGCAGACTGAAAGTTTTTTTGTACATTTGTCCCTGCAATGGAAAACGAAAACAAGAAACTGACGCCCCTGAAATTCCTGCCGGATGCGGTGGAGATGCCCTGGGGCAGCGTGGAGTATAAGCTGGCGGATTTGGGTTTTGTAGATTCGACGGCATGCGAAGGCTGGCTGAAGGGAAACACCCTCAGCGACATCATGCAGACCTATCTGGAACGCGTGGTGGGGGAGACGTCCTTCGAGTGGTACGGGACGCAGTTCCCGGTGCTGGTGAAGCGCCTGAACGTAAAAGGACGCACGTCGCTGCATGTGACGGCCGATGACGAAGCGGCCGAGCAGCGCTACGATGCCTTCGGCAAAACCGCCCTCTGGTATGTGGAGAAGGCGGGGGCCGATGCAACCCTGTACCTTGGCTTCAAGAAACCCGTCACAGCGGAGCAGTTTTTCAAGGCCTGCCAGGACGGCAGCGTGGAGAAACTCCTGCATGGCGTGAAACCGAAGGCAGGGGAGTGGTACCTCATCACCCCGGGCCTGGTGCACGCCGCCAAGGACGTGACGCTGCTGGAAGTGGCGGAGGCGTCGGAACTCTGGTTCCGGCTGTATGACTGGGGAATCCAGGATCGGGAGTTGCATCTGGAGGAGGCGTTTGACCTCATTGATTTCGGGGGATGCCCGGTCGGGGCCGGGCATGACGGAACGGTCGGAGCCGGGCATGACGGCAAAATGGCCGGGAAGAACGAGGTTGTCACCCCGCAGTTCACGGTGCATAAGATTGCCCTTACGCAGGCACTGAAGAGCACCCGCGACGAAGACGACACCTTCCTTATTTATATCTGCACGAAAGGCGCGGCCGTAGTCCAGGCGGACAAAGTGAACTATGCGCTCAAAGAGGGAGAACTGGTGCTGGTCCCCGCGGAGGTCAATGAGTTTTTCCTGCTGCCGGACGCCCCGGGAACGGAGCTCCTGGAAGTGCGGATGGATCCCCGTCAGGACGACGACATTGTAAGCGAAGAAGTGGATGGAGGTGAGGATTGACAAATACCTCTGGGCCATCCGCGCGTTCAAGACGCGTACGGAAGCGGCCGATGCCTGCAAGGGCGGCAAGGTGAAAGTGGGCGAAAACAACGCCAAACCTTCCCGGGCCGTGGAGGCGGGGGATGTCCTCACCGTCCGGAAAGGCGTCGTTACCTATACCTATAAAGTAATCCAGCCCACCGAACATCGCGTGGGCGCCGCCCTGGTGCCGCAGTTCGCGGAGAACTTAACCCCGCAGGAGGAACTGGATAAGCTGAAAGCGCCCGTGGAGAGCTTCTTTGTCACGCGCGACCGCGGAACCGGCCGTCCCACCAAGAAGGAACGCCGGGAAATTGAGCGGCTCTGGGACGCCCTGGATTAGTATTCGTAACCGAAATAGTAGCCTTTCTTGGCCGTGGGCACGCCGTCGCGCATCCAGGCCGGCTGGGGTTCACCCTTCAGATAATAGTCAAAGAACTGCTGCAGCCGGATGCTTAAATCCTTCCGGTTGCGGCGCTGGCGTAGGTTGTGGGCTTCGTCGTTGTATTCCAGCAGCCAGGCGGGTTTGCCCAGCCGGCGAAGGCCCATAAAGAGCTCGATGCCCTGGTACCACGGCACGGCACCGTCGGCGTCGTTGTGCATGATGAGCACCGGCGTTGTCACATTGGGCAGCTTGAACAGCGGGGAATTCTCCATATAGAGCTCGATGCCGTTCCAGAGGTCCCGGCCGATGCGGCTCTGCGTCTGCTCGTACTGGAACTGCCTGCTCATTCCGCTTTCCCAGCGGATGCCGCCATAGGCCGATGTCATATTGGCTACCGGAGCACCGGCCCCGGCCGCCTTGAACATTCCCGTGCGGGTGATGAGGTACGCCACCTGATACCCACCCCAACTCTGTCCCTGGATGGCCATGTTGTCTCTGTCGATCCACGGGAACTGCCACAGGGACTGTGCGCCGCTCACGATGCAGTTATAGGCGCATTCGCCGGGGATGCCGCCCTTATAGACGATGTCCGGCACAAATACCACGTACCCGCGCGAAACGAAGAACGGGATGTTGATGATGCTCCACATCGGCTGCACCGTATAGTGGGTGTAGAGGTTCTCGGAGTTCTTTTCGTAGAAATAGCAGATGACGGGATACTTCTTCTCCGGGGAGAAATCCTCCGGCTTATAGAGGAGGCCGTCCAGCGGCGTGCCGTCGAAGGCCGTCCAGTGATAGAGTTCCGCCGTGCCCCAGTTGTAGTCCGCAATCTGGGGATTGATGGCGGTGAGTTTCCGGTCCTTCCTGCCAATCGCCGAAGAGGCATACAGGTCCATCGGGTCCCGGAAGTTGCCTTTCTGGAAGAGGTAGACATCGGCTTTGTCGGCCTTCTTGAATCCGGACCAGGAATAGGGGCCGAAAGCAAGGGTGCGGAAACTCTTCGAAGGATTTGCCAGCTGCAGGGTGGCCACGCCGTTTTCCTTGGTGGCGTTGTCGAAGACGCTCAGGAGGAGGTTTTCCTTGAGGCCCAGATGACGGTTCTCGTCGTCGTCCTTTTTTCGGAGATTGATCACCCTGTAGGTGATGCCTTTTTCCCGGCCGAAGGTGAGACGCTGGGGGGCGCTTCCGTCGGCGGGCGCTTCCCAGATGTCATAGCGGTCATAAACCAGCACGGCACTGTCGTCTTCCACCCACTGCGGCGCCATTCCGTAGGCGTCCGGATACATCGGCCTGTCGTTTTCTTCATCCCAGAAGATGACGCCGCCCTCGATGAGCGGCCTATATGAGCGGGCCGCCACGTCGTAGATGAACCACTGTTTCCGTTCATAGTCCCACCAGGTGACGTATTTGCCAAGAGGAGAAAGGCGGATTTCGTCGAACGCCCCCTTGACGGGCTCCGTGCGGACATCCCCCACCACAAGGTGGAACGCCTGTTCATCCTGGATGTTCCACTGGGTCTCCAGCGGATTGGTGTGGGATGTCACCAGAGTGACAGATGCGTCACCGCGGTCTCCCAGGGATACCTGGCTGAATTTGTCCAGGCTGAAGGGGGCCAGTTTGCCGCCCACCAGTTCTGCGGGATAGGTGCGCTTGGCATCTTTGTCCAGATTGGCTTTCTGGTACGGGGGGATTTCATCGGCGTCCCAGTTCCAGATATCCAGTCCGGGCGTTTCGAAGGAGACGAGCGAGGTGTCCTTGGGTGGAGCAAACTCCTGCACGCCCACAAAGATGCGCTTGCCGTTATGACTGAAGACGGGATTGCCATTTTCCGTGATGCCCCAGCCTTGAGGAAGGGCGGAAAGGGCTTCAGGACCTGCCATAAGACTGGCCTGTCCGCCGTCCCAGAGATAAAGGGAGGCGTGTTTGCTGCCGCTGGCTGTGGTGTCCGTGGCCGACAGGAACAATGCCCTTTCGCCGGCCCGGTCAAAGACCGGAAGACTTTTCCAGGCCGATGTATCCGGGAGGAAGGTGGCCTGACGGGCGGCGACATCGAAGAAACCGACGTTCATCCGGTCCGTCCCCTTTTTCTTGTCCAGCTTCCGCAACAGGGACATCCGTTCCCCATTCTCGGAGAAGCCATATTCCGTCACCTGCTTGAGACTGTCCAGGCCGCCGTCGGCGAAATAGTGCACCAGAACGGTGTCCGCTACGGCGAACGCGAAGGCCTGCAGGGCGTGTCTCCCTACCTTATAGGATTTGACGTTGGGATACTTGACGATGGCCCCGTTGGAGAGGTTGATCACCGCCAGCGAGTCCTGGGGGAGTTTGTCGCCCTTCTTTCCGTCAATCTTAGCCTTACGGGTATCCTTGAAAGGGGCCTTGATGAGGCAAACGGCGTATGAATCGTCATCCAGCAGGGTGGTCCTGTAGCCGCGCGGGATCTCCACGGTCCGTTCGCCTTTCTTGGCGGCGATGCGGATGGTGAGGGTGCCGTCGCCCTCCTGCGGGTTCACTTCATAGGAAACGACTTTGCCGGAGGCCGATACGGATGTATTGGCCACGGCCTGCCAACTGTCGAAAACGCTGTGGTCCAGGGGTTTTTTCTGGGCCTGCAGGGCCAGGGTCAACAGCAGGCAGGGGAGGAAGATGAGTTTCTTCATTTCTTGGCTGGGAGCAGGGAAACGATGAGGTTTTCGAAGAGGTAGATGCTAAAAATCAGCAGGATGGCAAGGATCCAGCTCTTCCAGATGACTAGCGCACAGACAGCGGAGGTAACGGCAAGAATCAGGAATACGATGCGTTTTGTATCCAGCAGTTTGTGCCCGGGGGCCACCTTCATGCCGAACATGGGGATCTCACTTACCAGCAGAAGGCCAAGAATGAGCGACAGGCCCGGAATGAATGCAAGGGAACCAGCCCAGTCCGCCAGGAAAAACTGGGGCTTTTCGGCGACGAAAGCGGCTAACGATGCGCAGAGGAGGGCGTTCGCCGGGGTGGGAAGCCCCAGGAAGTTCGTGGTCTGGCGCGTGTCAATATTGAATTTCGCCAGCCTCACGGCGCTCATTACGGCGATGAACAGCGGCGCAAAGCACAGCCAGGAAACGGCGTCATGCGACTGCATACAGTTCATCAGCATCAGGGCCGGCAGTACGCCGAAACTCACCATGTCCGCCAGGGAGTCCAGCTGGGCTCCGATGGGGGAGTAGGCTTTCAGCAGGCGCGCGGCCAGTCCGTCGCAGAAATCGAAGACGGCTGCGGCCAGCATGAAAAGGAGCGCGCATTCCGGCTTGCCGCTTACTGCGCAAATCACTCCCAAGACCCCCGAGAGGAGATTCAAGGAAGTGATTGTATTGGGAATGTGTCTTACGGGTGACATTTACTTGATGCCGATTTTCTTGAGGATCTCCTTGGGTACGGCTTTCTTGTGCACCAGGATGTTGAGGGTCTTACCCTTTACGAAGTTCTCCGACATGTACCAGATGCCATCGTAATTGCCGGTGACTCCCCATGAGTTCTTGATGAGGTAATACTTCTGGCCGTTCTGGTCCTTGGCAATGCCGTAGAGGTGCATGCCATGGTCGTCCGTGGAGGTTTTTTCGTCGTACATTTCCTGGCGGAGTTCCTGCGTTACCTGGATTTCCTTCACGGTGGGTTTCTCCGCGGGTTTTTCATCGGCCTTTCCTACCCAGCGCTCCTGGTCACTGCCGGGGGCGGATAATGCTTCCATGTCTACCAGGATGGCCAGGCCGTCGCGGGTGAAGCCGGGTTCCGACACGTCGCCGCCCCACGCTACGGTGTAGCCGTTGTTGACGGCGTTGTCGATGATGGCCATGAATTCGTCCAGCGGAACGTTCCAGGACGGGGTCCAGCGCCAGTTGTCTTCCACTTCCATCGCGAAGGCGGTGTAGAAGGGATGATGCGTATAGGAGGTGAAGCCGATGTAGTCGTCCAGGTTGATGCCCAGCTGGTCCGCCTTGATCACTTTGTCCTGCGGGATTTCGCCCATGTAGGCGTCCAGGATGCCTTCCACGCCCTTGGGCCACACCTTGGTGAGCTTGCGGTTGGGGTTCTTTACAACGGCTTCCACATACCCTTTCAGAACGGCGTCCAGTTCTCCCTGAACCGGGAGGTCATAACCGTACTGGAGACCGCTGTAGTCCGCCTGATTGATAAACCCGTAGGTCTTGCCGACTTCGATAACATCGCCGAAGTCGCTGCCGGCGGCGAAGTTCAGTTTTCCGTCCAGGCGTACGTATTTGATGGCGCGGTCATAGTAGGCCTTGCGAATCACGAACATCTCCGAAAAGTCCGGATACTGGGCGGGATCCTTGAGACCCTTTGCCCGAATCACTTCCGACTCCAGGAAGGACAGCGTGGAGAAGCACCAGCAGGTGCCGCTGCGGAACTGGTTCTTGATGGAGGTGATGGGGAGTTCCTTTACGGTGGTGAACTGATAGTCGTCGGAGTGGACGGGGGCAACCTGACGGGGCTGGGCCTGGGTGGCTGTCATTACAAGGCAGCAGAGCACGGCGCTTACTACAATCTTTTTCATGCGTTCGAGTTTTATGATACTCACAAATGTAGGCAGAAAT
This sequence comes from Bacteroidales bacterium, assembly GCA_017553545.1. GTDB lineage: Bacteria > Bacteroidota > Bacteroidia > Bacteroidales > UBA932 > Cryptobacteroides. The sequence goes on from JAFZKT010000075.1 coordinate 33,036, forward strand.
TCGTAAATTTGCAACCATGGCAAGGACCATTCTTTACGTGCATGGGATGGGCGGGGGCGCAGACAGCCGCATCCCGGCCCTGCTAAATACCCTGCTGGACCCCTCGGAAGCCCGGGTGGTGGTGCGCACCTATGACTTCGACCCTCCCATCGGCCACGAGCAGTTGCGGCAGTGGGTGGAGGAGCTCAGGCCCGCCCTTGTCATCGGCGAATCCCTCGGGGCCGCCCAGGCCATTCGCTTGAAAGGGATTCCGCACCTTTTTGTGTCGCCGTCACTGGGCGCGCCGAAAAAACTCTTCCGCTATGCGCCGGTGGCTCTCTTCGCCCCGGGCCGATGGATCCTCCATCACCGCTACCCCGTTCGGGAAGGCGATCGGCAGGCGTTGAAGTTCCGCTACAAGGTGCTCCGCCGCTACGGGGAACACTGGCGGGCGGCGCTCGATGCCATCGGCCCGGAAGAATATTACTATGCCTTTTTCGGGAAACAGGACCACTACATGCGCTCCGGCATTGTTTCCATCGGCCTTTGGGAGAAACTCTTCGGCCACACGTATACCCTTTACGACGGTACGCACTTCATGGAAGAGGAATACGTGGAGTCGCTGCTGCTTCCCAAGGTCCGGGAAGTGCTTTCTTCCGGGAAAAATGTGTAACTTTGTACTTATGTTCCAGATATCGATTAGTCCGGAAGAAATTGCGGCCCTGGATTTGGCCTCTTTTCCTGGGGAGATTGTTGTTATCGACCAGGACGGGGAGGCTCTGGAACAGGCTGTGCGCTATCTGAAGCGGCAGAAGGTGCTGGGCTTCGACACGGAAACCCGTCCCACTTTTTCTCCGGACCAGCGGCCTTATGGGACGGCCCTGCTGCAACTCTCCGGTCCCGGAAAGGCGTTTCTTTTCCGTGTGAAGAGATGCGGCCTGCCCCGTTCGCTGGCCTCGGTGCTGTCGGCTCCCTATATTAAAAAGGTGGGCGCTGCTACGCTGGACGACGTCCGCGGTCTGCAGAAGATCGCGCGTTTCCAGGCCCGCGGCTTTGTGGATTTGCAGAACCTGGTGTGGGAATACGGCATCCGTGATAAGAGCGTGAAGAAAATGGCCGCCATCATCCTGGGCGTGAAGATCTCCAAGGCGCAGCAGCTCTCCAACTGGGAGGCCGCGCAGCTTTCCGAAGGGCAGCAGCGCTATGCCGCCACGGACGCCTGGGTGTGCCGGGAGATGTATCTGAAACTGCTTTCCTCCGAGAAAAATCCGCTTACGCCGGAACAACTCTACCCCGAACGCTATGGACAAAATAATCCTTAAACCCCGGCGGGAGGAATCGCTCCTGCGTTATCATCCCTGGGTTTTCTCCGGAGCCATCGCCCAGATCGTGGGCCATCCGGCGGAAGGGGACCTGGTGAGCGTTTGCTCGGCCGATGGCCAACTTCTGGCCTGCGGGCACTATCAGATTGGTTCCATCGCGGTGCGGGTTTTAAGCTTTGACGAAGACCCCACGAAGCCGGATTTTTACCTCCGGATGCTCACGCGGGCTTATAAGCTGCGCGAGGCCTGCGGACTCACCTCATCGGCCGATACCACCTGCTATCGCCTGGTGCACGGGGAAGGGGATTCGCTCCCGGGGCTGATTATCGACTATTACGACGGCGTGTGCGTACTCCAGGCTCATTCGGTTGGGATGTTCCGCGCAAAAAGCGTCATTGCCGCGGCCTTGCAGGAGTTATATGGTTCTTCGTTGAAGGCCGTTTATGACAAGAGTTCCGGCACCGCGCCCTTCAAGGCCGGACTGGATTTGGTGGATGGGTATTTATATCGGGCGCCGGGCTTTAAGGCCGATGAACTCACGGTCCTGGAAAACGGCAACAAGTTCCTGGTGAACTGGGTGGAAGGCCAGAAGACTGGCTTCTTCCTGGATCAGCGGGACAACCGTTTTAGGGTTGGTGCTTTGGCCGCCGGCCGCCGCGTGCTGAACCTTTTCTGCTACACGGGCGGCTTCTCCATCTACGCCCTGGCGGGCGGTGCGGCGCACGTGGATTCCGTGGACAGCTCCCGGCGGGCGATGGATATGGTGGACAGAAATGTCGCTTTGAACGGCTTCCCGGCCGGTTTACACACGTCTTATTGCACGGATGCCATCGACTTTGTGAAGGCCGCCCCGGAAGGCGCCTATGATCTGATTATCGTAGATCCGCCGGCATTCGCCAAGCACCGCGGCGCGCTGAAAAACGCCCTGCGCGCCTACCAGCGCCTGAACGCCGCCGCCATCGCCAAGGTGGCTCCCGGCGGCTTCGTGTTTACTTTCAGCTGCTCGCAGGTGGTGGACAAGGAGGCCTTCGCCCTGGCCGTCTTCTCGGCCGCCGCCGAAACCGGCCGCAGCGTTCGTATCCTGGACCGCCTGAACCAGGGCGCGGACCATTCGGTAAACATCTACCACCCCGAAGGCGAATACCTCAAGGGTTTGCTGCTGTACGTGGAGTAGGGGCCTTTATATTGCCAGCACGATAGCCGGGTCAATCTTTAACCGGGCGGAGATGTTCCTGCTCATATTCCTCTACTAAGGCCGAAAGCAAATCCAGTTCCTGCAAACGGCAATCATCCGCAGGGGTATTCTCGTCCGTCTCAAAAAACAACTGGTCAATGCGTTCCATCATTGCCTTATATTGCTTTTCATCCTTAATCTTTGCCATAGCTAGAGAATGCATTCATTTTGTGTCCTACAAAGATATAAAAAAGACGTGGATTTCTACGACGATGCCGGCGGGGGTTAAAAGAACGCCGGCATCGGGCAAACAGGGGGTCCGGCGGCGAGTGATCAGCTACTCTGCAGGACAGGTTTTGCCTGGGACAAAGGTACGGCTGTAAACGGGTGCGCTCCAACTTTTTACCCTGGAAAAAGTTGTCACGATAATCCGCTGAAAATCAGATACTTAAGATAATTTTGCTGCCGGCGCAAAGGCAAAACCCCTTTCCCATACGCGCGTGGGGCTGTTTTGCTTGAAATATTTTTGTATTTTTGCTTTCGCAATGCAGCCGGACAGCGCATATATGTTCCCCACGTCGGTGAAGGAGGTGGAAGCCCTGGGATGGGATTACATTGACATCATCCTTTTCAGCGGCGACGCCTTCGTGGATCACCCCTCGTTCGGGACGGCGGTCATCGCCCGCTGGCTTCAGAAATGGGGCTACCGCGTGGCGGTGGTTCCGCAGCCCAACTGGCGGGACGACCTTCGGGACTTCCGCAAGCTGGGTCGGCCCAGACTGTACTTCGGCCTCAACGCCGGCGCCATGGATTCGATGGTGAACCACTACACCGCCTCCAAGCGCCTTCGCCACGACGACGCCTACACCCCCGACGGCAAAGCCGGCGCCCGTCCGGACTATGCAGTCACGGTCTACACGCAAATCCTGAAAAAACTCTTTCCGGACGTCCCGGTGGTCATCGGCGGCATTGAAGCATCGCTCAGACGCCTGACGCATTACGATTACTGGAAGGACTGCCTGATGCCCTCCGTGCTGGTCTCCTCCGGGGCGGATTATCTCTGCTACGGCATGGGCGAACGCCCGATGCTGGAACTCACCAAGGGCATCGAAAAAGGCTGGCCCCGCCACCGGATGCAGCAGATCCCGCAGATCGCATTCTTCGTGAAGGGTGGGTTACCGGGGCGGACACACGCACCGGAATCCGTGGCCACCCTCGGCCGCGTAAGAGGGAGGGGCCCACTCCAGTCGGGCTCGCCCGACGAAACTTGGGAGGGGTCGCGAAGCGACGATTCGGGTGCGTGTGTGCGGCCCGGAACCCTGGTATTACATTCTTTCGAAGAATGCTGCAAGGACAAGCGGGCGTTCGCGGAGAACTTCCACTGGATAGAGACGCACGCGAATATGATGCACCCGGACACCATCCTGGAGCCGGTGGCCGATGGCTATGTGCAGATCAATCCGCCTTATCCGCCGGCAACCACGGAGGAAATGGACTCGTTCTGGGATTTGCCGTTCACCAAGCTGCCGCATCCGCGCTACAAGGGCAAACGCATCCCGGCCTACGATATGATCAAATTCAGCGTGAACACGCACCGGGGCTGCTTCGGGGGCTGTAATTTCTGCACCATCGCCGCCCATCAGGGCAAGTTCATCCAGAGCCGGAGCGAAAAGTCCATCCTGAAGGAAGTGAAGGAGCTGAACAACCTTCCGGACTTCGCCGGCAACATCTCCGACGTGGGCGCGCCCACTGCGAATATGTACTGGATGAGCGGGAAGAATCCGGACCTGTGCGACAAATGCAAGCGCCGCAGCTGCCTTTTCCCAAAACGCTGCCCCAACCTGGACTGCGACCATACCCGCCTGATGGAACTCTACAAAAAGATCGACGACACAAAGGGCATCCGCCACAGTTACATCGGCAGCGGCATCCGCTATGACCTCTTCCTTACGGAGGACGGGTTCGTGGACGGGAGCAGCAAACCCTACCTGGAAACGCTTGTCCTGAACCACACATCGGGCCGATTGAAAGTGGCCCCTGAGCACACGGAAGACCATGTCCTCCAAAAGATGGCCAAGCCCAGTTTTCGCCTGTTCGAGCGGCTGCGCAAGGAATTTGACGCGGTGAACCGCAAGGCTGGAACGCATGTGGGCCTGGTGCCGTATTTCATCTCTTCCCACCCCGGCTGCACGATGAAAGATATGGAACGCCTCGCCAACCATCCTGCCCTGAAGGGCATCTGGATGGACCAGGTACAGGATTTTACACCCACACCCATGACCACTTCTTCGGTGATGTTCTACAGCGGGCTGGATCCAAGGGATATGACGCCTGTTTTCACCGAGCGGGACCCGGAAAAAAAGCAGCGGCAAAAATCCTATTTCTTTAAAAATTCCACCAAAAAAAGCGGGAAGGGCTTGCAAGGTTCAAAACAAAAGCCTAATATTGCACCGCGAAAGAAAAGATAACTATGGCAGACAGCAAGAAAAGACATGTAGTGAGTTTCGAGAAAATGTCCGTCCACCCGGACCTGGTGGCCGCTTTTTCGGAAAAATACCCCAAGGGGTTCAGTGATTACCTCACGGACCTGGTGAAGTATCCCAAGCCGGACGGCACTTCTTTCTATGCTGTCACCGTAGAAACCCAGGAAGCCATCTATCTGGTGAAAATAAATGTCAAGACCGACGATATGGAAGATGTAGCCCGTTGGCTCGAAGGCGAAGAAGATGCGGAGAACGAGGCAGTGGCCGGCGGCAGCGCAGATGCTTCGGACGAAGCCGGGGAAACGCTTCCGGACGACAATATCTCGCAGTACTCCAACGGCTCAGACGACGAATAGTCCAATGGCTGGCAATCATAGCATAAAGCATCTGTGGGGCCCTGTGAGGGCCCTTTTGCGTAGGGTCCCGGAACGGACAGCCCTGCTGGGGCTTTCCGTAGTGACCGGAGCCCTTTGCGGCGCCGCCGCCGTGCTGCTCAAATGCTCCATCCACTGGATTCAGCTGGGACTGGGCCATTTGACAGTTCCCCTGCCATGGACCCGGATGATCCTTCCAGGCGTGGGTATGCTCCTGAGCCTGCTCATCGTACGATATATAATAAAGGATAAGATCGGCCATGGCGTGACAAAGGTCCTTCAGGCCGTTTCCAAGAACGAATCCAAGATTAAACGGCACAACTGCTGGAGTTCGCTCCTTACCAGCGCCCTCACCATCGGCTTCGGAGGTTCGGTGGGCGCGGAGGCTCCCATCGTCTATACGGGCGCTGCCATCGGCTCCAATCTGGGCCGATACAGCGGAATGTCCTACCGCGGGATGACGCTTCTGCTGGGATGCGGCGCCGCCGGTGCCGTGGCAGGCTTTTTCAACGCGCCGCTGGCCGGCGTGCTTTTTACGCTGGAGGTTTTGCTTTTCAACCTGTCCATGTCGGGCATCCTTCCGCTGCTGCTGAGCAGCGTATCGGCCACGCTGGTCAGTTACCTCCTTCTGGGCCGGGAGAGCGTTTTCGCCGCGTCGCTGGTGGACTTCCGGATGGCGAATTTGCCCTTCTATCTGGTTCTGGGCCTGTTCTGCGGACTCTGCTCGCTCTACTTTACGCGCACCACGCTCTCGATGGAAGACCGGCTGGGCCGTATCAGGAACCCGTATCTGCGCTGGGGGATATCGGCCGTGGCCCTTGGCGTGCTCATCCTCGCATTTCCGCCTCTGCTGGGAGAAGGTTATGATGCCCTGAGACCGCTTCTGAGCGGACAAGCTGAAGCCAAATGGAGCATTGTGCTCCTGTTCCTGGGCGTGCTGGTATTCAAGGTATTCTCCATGACCTTTACCAACGCCGGCGGCGGCGTGGGCGGTACTTTCGGCCCTACGCTGTTTATGGGCGCCATCGCGGGCTTCGTTCTGGCAACTAGTGTAAACCTGCTGGGTGTGGGGACTGTCCCCGTGGCCAATTTTGTGCTGGTGGGTATGGCTGGCCTCATGGCCGGCGTGATGCAGGCGCCCCTCACCGCCATCTTCCTCATCGCGGAAATCACCGGCGGATATACGCTGCTCTTGCCGCTTATCCTGACATCGGCCATCGCCTACGGCTTCACGCGCATATTTGAGAAGTATTCCATCTATACCAAACGCCTCGCGGATAGCGGCGAACTGCTCACGCATGAGGCCGATCAAGCCGTGCTCACCCTCCTGAAGACGGATTCCCTGCTGGAGACGGATTTCGTTCCGGTACGTGTGGATGCCAAACTGGGAGACCTGGTGGAGGCCGTGTCCCATTCCAAGCGTAACATCTTCCCGGTGCTGGACGCCAAGGGCCGCTTCCAGGGCTATGTTTCCCTGGCCGATATCCGCGAGGACATGTTCCGGACGGAGCTGTACGGAGAGCGCCGGGTGGTGAACTACATGCAGCCCGCCCCGGACTATCTGGCTCCGGACGAGCCCATGGATTCCGTGATGCGCAAATTCGAAAAGACCGGTGCCTGGAACCTGCCCGTAGTGGGGCCGGAACGCCAGTATCTGGGCTTCCTTTCCAAATCCAAGATTTTCAGCGCCTACCGCAGTGAACTGCGGGATTTCTCGCAGGATTAATGTATCTTTGCAGGGAAATGAAGGTACTTTACATCAAACATATCGCGCAGCTGCTGGGCATACAGGCGTGGCAGGTGGAAAACTGCGCGGAACTGCTCGCGGACGGCTGCACGGTGCCGTTCATCAGCCGCTACCGCAAGGAGCGGACGGGCGGCCTGAGTGACATTGAAGTGGCGGAGGTGAAGCACTGGGCCGATGTCTTCGCGGAGATGGAAAAGCGCAAAGCCGCCATCCTCAAGAGCATCGGCGAACAGGAGAAACTCACGCCCCAGCTGCAGAAGCAGATTGAGGCCTGCGTGAACGCCAGCGAGCTCGAAGACCTGTATCTTCCGTACCGGCCCAAGCGGAAAACCCGCGCGACGGAAGCCGTCCGGAAGGGCCTCCAGCCCCTGGCGGACATCCTTTGGAGCGGCAAAACCGCCCGGCCGGAACAGGATGCGCAAAAATACGTGAAAGGGGAGGTGCAATCTGTAGAAGAAGCTCTTCAGGGCGCGCGCGACATCATAGCGGAAAAGATCAGCGAAACCGCCGCCCACAGGGAAACCTTAAGGCAGATCTACCGCACCCGCCGCGTATGTTCCAAGGCCACCAAAGCCGCAGACAGTCCGGAAGGTGCCAAATACCGCAGCTACTTCAATTTCTCCCAGCCCATCGCCAAAATCCCTTCCCACAACCTGCTCGCGATGCTGCGCGCCCAGGAGGAAGGCTTCGTGAAGGTGGAGATAGACGCGGACGGGGAAAAGTGCGGCAACAAACTCTACTATGATTATTGCCAGGCCCAGGGCTATCCCTCCCGCGAATGCGGCGTGCAGGTAAGGGAAGCCGTGGACGACGCCTGGAAACGTCTTCTGGACCCTTCCATCACCGGCGAAGTGCTGCGGGAGGCCAAGGAAAAGGCCGATGTTGAATCCATCCAGGTCTTCGGGGAAAACCTGCGCCAGTTGCTGTTGGCTCCGCCTGTGGGGCAGAAGCGCGTGATGGCCATCGACCCCGGTTTCCGCACCGGTTGCAAGGTGGTTTGCCTGGATGCGAACGGCAATCTGCTGGAGCACGACGTGATTTTCCCGCATCCGCCCGTGGCAAAGAAGATCGATGCCATCACCAAGGTGGCGGATCTGGTGGAGAAATATAGCATAGAGGTAATCGCCATCGGCAGCGGCACCGCCGGCCGTGAGACGGAGGATTTCGTCCGCAAGGTGGGCCTGCCGGAAGAGGTGAAAATCTTCTCCGTGAGCGAAGACGGGGCTTCCGTCTATTCCGCCTCCGAGGTGGGCCGGGAGGAGTTCCCGCAGTACGACGTGACGGTGCGCGGGGCGGTTTCCATCGGCCGACGCCTGATGGATCCCCTGGCGGAACTGGTGAAGATAGATCCCAAGTCGCTGGGCGTGGGGCAGTATCAGCACGATGTGGACCAGGGCCTGCTGAAGGAGAAGCTGGACAATACGGTGGAAAGCTGCGTGAACAGCGTGGGCGTGGCCCTGAACACCGCCAGCCCTTATCTGCTGCAGTATGTGAGCGGCATCGGCCCGGCGCTGTCGAAGGCCATCGTGGACTATAGAACCGCGAACGGGGACTTCACCGCCCGCGAGCAGCTGAAGAAGGTGCCCCGACTGGGCGCCAAGGCCTACGAGCAGTGTGCGGGCTTCCTGCGCATTCCCGGCGCTGCCAATCCGCTGGACAATTCGGCGGTGCATCCGGAGGCCTACCACATCGTGGACCGGATGGCGCGGGACCTCAAGGTCTCCACGAAGGAACTTGTGGGGAACGCCGAACTCTGCGCGAAGATCAAGGCCGATGACTACGTGGAGGGCGATTTCGGCCTTCCTACCATCAATGATATTATAAAGGAACTGCAGAAGCCGGGGCGGGATCCTCGCGAGCAGGCCCGGGAGTTCTCCTTCGCGGACGACATCCGCGACATCGAGGACCTGCACGTGGGGATGGAACTGCCGGGGCTGGTGACCAATCTCACCGCTTTCGGGGCTTTCGTTGACATCGGCCTGCACGACAACGGACTCATCCACGCGTCCCAGATGGGCGTACGCGGGATGGCCGTCCCGTCCAAGGTCCTTAAACTGCGCCAGGAAGTGACGGTGCAGGTGATATCCGTCGATGTGGAGAGAAACCGCATCGGCCTGAAACTCGTAAAATAAGGATTAGAACCTCCGGAACCGAAGGCCGATGACCCCCCAAAGGGCCTCGCTGAAGATACCTCCGCTCATCTTGGAGGTGCCTTTCTGGCGGTTGGTGAAGATGATGGGGACCTCCTGCAGCTTGAATCCCTTTTTCCAGGCGGTGTACTTCATTTCAATCTGGAAGCCGTATCCCTTCATCCTGATGCGGTCCATGTCGATGGCCTCCAATACCTCCCGGCGGTAGCAGACGAAGCCGGCGGTGGTGTCATAAATGCGCATCCTCAGGATGGTGCGCACGTAGGCCGATGCGAAATAGGACATGATGATGCGGCTCATGGGCCAGTCCACCACGGAAACGCCGTTGCAGTAGCGGGAGCCCACCGCCAGGCCCGCGCCGTCCTTTTCGCAGGCTTTGTACAACCGCAGCAGGTCCTTCGGATTATGCGAAAAGTCCGCATCCATCTCGAAGATGTAGTCGAACCCGTTCTCCAGGGCCCATTTGAACCCTGTGATATACGCCGTTCCCAGTCCCTGCTTGCCTTCGCGCTCAATTAGGTGAATGCGATCGCGGCCGAGGGTGGCAACGGATTCGGGAGCATGTGTGCCCACCGAGAGGCCTTTCACGATATCGGCGGTGCCGTCGGGGGAGCTGTCGTCGATGACAAGCACGTGGAAATCCCCCTTGAGGGCGAGCACGGCGGCGATGATGTCCGCGATGTTCTCCTTTTCATTATAGGTGGGGATGATGACCAGTTTCTTGTCCATAAGGCGCCCAGTTTCAGGTTTCAAAGGTAAGAAATATTTTTCAAAAAAATTTTGGCGGATTGAAAATTGTTCGTATCTTTGCAGTCCCGCTCTGAGAAAGAGTGGGCTTTTTTAGCGAAAAGATCTTTGACAAGACTGAAAGGAAAGTACAAGAAAGCAAGTACAAACGAGCGTCAGTTTCTTTATTGAAACTAAGCGTCAGGACA
>JAFZKT010000076.1 GCA_017553545.1 Bacteroidales bacterium
GACCCTTCTTCATTTCGCCGCCGTACCAGGTGTTGAGGATGACCTGCTCGCGGGAAGTGACGTTGAAGGCCACGCAGGTCTCACTGCGGAGACCCAGCTCCTTGTAATTGTCCACCTTGGCCTTGGCGGCGCAGTACACCACGAAATCCGGCTCTTGGTCGAACTCTTTCTGGTTCTTGGGACGGATGAACATGTTGGTGACGAAGTGGGCCTGCCAGGCGACCTCCATGATGAAGCGGACCTTCATGCGGGTGTCTGCGTGGGTGCCGCAGAAACCGTCCACTACAAACAGCCGCTTGCCGCTGAGCTGCTTCTGGGCGAGTTTCTTTACCGCCTTCCAGGTGGCGACGGACATCTTGTGGTTGTCATTGGGATAACCTTCCGTGGTCCACCAGATTTCACCGGGCTTGCCTTCCTTGGTGGTGTTGTCGTAGACAATGTACTTGTCTTTGGGGCTGCGGCCGGTATAGACGCCCGTCATCACGTTGATGGCGCCCAGTTCCGTCACCTGGCCCTTGTCGAAGCCTTCAAGACCGGGTTTGGTCTCTTCGTTGTACAAAACCTCATACGTGGGGTTGTAAAGGATTTCCTTTACGCCCGAAATGCCGTACTTTCTGAGATTGATGTTTGCCATAGATATTTAGTGTTTAATAAATTCCATCTACAAATGTACGCTTTTTTGGCATCATTTCCAAATGCCCAAATCGTAGAATAAACTATAGGACGGGACGAACAGCGCCAGCAGGATCAGGGCCTGCCACCAGGGGAGAAGGCAGAAGCCCAAAACCGTCCATATAATAAAGGTAATCGGCCCCATCAGGAGGCGGAAGCCGTAACGGACGGTGTTGTGGAAGGCGCGGTCCTTCACCTTGCGGGCGCACAGGACTTCGGCCGGCAGCCACATCGGCAGCGACAGGGCGGCGGAGACCAGCCACAGCGGGAAGAGCAGGATGCGGAGCCACAGCGGCAGACGGGCCGATGGCACTTCGAGCGCGATGAGCGCCGACATACGGGCCGACAATTCGGCCAGGAAGCTCTGGTACTGCACGCCCTCGGGCTGGTCCTGATGGGCGGCCAAAAATGCGTTTACGTCGATGGGGTCGCCGTAAACCAGCTCGCAGCTGCCGCGGTAATGGTAGAAGTCGCTGTAATTGATGCCCACGGGCACCACCTGGGTGGGCCGTACAGCCGCGCTCTGGAAGGCCATGCGAGCCACCCCTTTCTGCAGGGGCTGCAGTTCGCGCCCGGGCGTGTGGTGTCCTTCCGGAAACATGCAGAAGGGCGTATTGTTGGCCAGGACGTCCTGCACTTCCTCCATGGTTTCATAGTTGCGGAGAACGTTCCGGATGCCGTCCCGCCGCCGAACGATGGGCAGAATCTTCAGGAAACGCATAATCCTGGCTACGGCGGGCTGGGAGAAAATGTCGGCCCTGGCCCCGAAAACGGTGGGGGCCTTCCGGCTCCGCAGCACCACCAGCGCGTCCATCAGGGTATTGGTATGGTTGGGGCAGATGAGTACGGTATTCTCTTCGGGGATGTTCCCCCTCACCCGCATCCGCCTGTAACTGGCTCGGGTGCAGGTATCTACGTAGTGACGAAGGAAGGTGTACAGCCTGTCCCTTTCCCAGATTTTACGCATTGCGCTTGCTTCGGTTGAAGAGGGTGGCTACGGTAAGTCCGGAAATGATGTGCCAGATGCCCCACCAGGCGGTGATGACCAGCATGCCGCCATGGGCCGGAAACTTCGCAAAAATGGAAGTACCCAGCAGGAGCACCAGTCCCAGGCCGCTGTTCTGGATGCCGGTTTCGATGGTGAGGGTGCGGCGGTCGCGGAAGGGGACCTTGAACATCGATCCCACTCCGTAGCCGATGCTGAGGGCCAGCAGGTTGTGGATGAGCACCACGATGAAGATGTATTTAATGCTCACCAGGAAGGCGTTGATGTTGCTGCTGAAGGAGAGCACCACCATGGCGATGAAAATGACAATCGAAAGCCACTGCAGGGGCTTCTTGAGCACATCGGCCACCTTGGGCAGCCATTGGCTGGTGGCAATGCCCAGAAGGAGCGGAATGCCCAGCAGGATGAAGATGGTCTTGAAGACGTCCATCAGCGGAATCACCAGGCGGGGAATATCGGCCGATACAGCCGCAGTATCCATGTAAACTGTCCCCCAGCACCAGAAGTTGAAGGGCGTGAGGAACACTGCCAGCGCCGTGGAAATGGCCGTGAGCGAAACGGAGAGTTCGATGTTTGCCTTGCCCAGCGAGCTCATGAAATTGGAAATGTTTCCTCCGGGGCAGGCCGCCACCAGAATCATCCCCATGCCCATCATGGGAGAAATCCACCCGGCAAGGGTGAGGAGGATGGCCAGGCCGCAGGTGAAAGCCGGCAGCAGGACCAACTGGCAGAGCATGCCTAAAAGCACCGACTTGGGCTTTTTGAACACATCTACGAAAATGCGGGGCTTGATACCCAGCGCAACGCCGTACATCACGAAGGCAAGGATGATATTGATGGTGTTCATACCGCCGGCATTGAGGTCCACCTTAATGCTGTCGATGATTTGCATTGTTTCTTGTGTCATATGGATATTGGTTTTAGTCGTGGATGGTGAGGCCGTCCCAGGCGGGCTGTACCTGCGGCGGGAGTTCGCGGCAGAACTGTGCGTAGGGCGGGAAAGTATGGCTCAGATGCGTGAGCCAGGTATGTCTGGCGCCAATCCTTTCAGCCAGCGCCAGCGCTTCCTCCAGCGAGAAATGCGAATGGTGGGGCTTATAGCTGACGGTATTCAGCGTCAGGTGCTCCAGGTCCCGGAGTTTGGGAAACTCGCTGTCCGGAATGGAACTGAAGTCGGTTAGATAGGCGATATGGCCGATGCGGAAGCCCAGGATGGGCATCTGGCCGTGGAAGCCGCGGATGGGGATGACGTTGGGCGCGTCGTGCGGGGCTTCGGTGACGGCGTTGTCGGGCGGAACCAGCGAGCCGTCGGGGAGGCGGTAGAAATAGCCCTTGTCATGCACCCACTCCAGTTCGCCGCTTTGGGCCGATGAAGCCACGCGGAAAGGCCGGTCGTCAATGAGGTGCACCCGCCACTCGGGGGAGCCGGGGTATTTGTGCTCCTCGAAGGCGTAGGCGTAGTCATTTCGGAGGGATTTCAGCACGGGCGCCTCGCAGTAGATCTCTACGGCCTTCTTGTCAATGTAATTGAAGGAACGGACGTCGTCCAGCCCTCCCGTATGGTCCTTGTGGGCGTGTGTGAGCAGGATGGCGTCCAGATGACGGACATCGGCCGCAAGCATCTGGGCGCGGAAGTCCGGCCCGGCGTCGATGAGGATGGTGAGGCCGTCGTGCTCAACGAGCGCCGCCGCCCGCAGGCGTTTGTCCTTCGGGTCCGCGCTCTTGCAAACCGCGCACTGGCAGCCGATGATGGGTACGCCCTGGGAGGTTCCGGTCCCGAGGAAAGTCAACTTCGTCATAGCGTAACCTCCTCTATGGTATTGACCCTGGCGGCATCGAAGGGTGCCTCCAGGCGGATGTAATTCGCGGTATAGCCACCCATCAGCCCGTTTTTATCGGCCGATTCCCACAGTACCGTTGTGCGGACGCCTTTATTGGCTTCCACGAAGGCGGTGTGCAGTTCGTTGGAAAGGGCTTCCAACCGGGCCACACGCTCTGCCTTGACGTGCTCCGGCACCTGGTCCGGCCACTGAGCGGCCCGGGTGCCCGGCCGTTTGGAGTAGGGGAATACGTGGAGGAACGCCGGCCGGATGCGCTCCTTCAGGAAGGTATAAGTCTCTTCGAACAGCTCTTCGCTCTCTCCGGGCAGGCCCACGATAACGTCTATGCCGAAGAATACCAGCGGCCTTCCGGGGCCTTCAAAAGCCTTCCGGATGTAATCGATGCGGGAGGCGAACAGCGCTGTGTCGTAGCGACGGCTCACCCGGCGAAGCAGGGTGTCGCTGCCGCTCTGCAGCGGAATATGGAAATGCGGCTGGAATTTGGTCCCGGAGGCAATCCAGTCCACAATCTCCGGTGTAATCAGGTTCGGCTCAATGGACGAAATCCTGTAACGTTCTATGCCCTCCACTTCATTCAGGGCCTTCAACAGATTCAGGAAGGTTTCTCCCGAAGTGCGTCCGAAGTCTCCGGTATTCACGCCCGTCAGCACAATCTCTTTCACGCCCTTCGCGGCAATCTCCTTTGCCTGCCGCACCGCTTCGCAGATGGGGATGTTCCTGCTCCGCCCGCGGGCATACGGCACCGTGCAGTACGCGCAGAAATTGTCGCAGCCATCCTGCACCTTCAGGAACGAACGGGTTCGTTCCTTCGGCTTGCGGGGGCTCTGCCCCCGAATGACCCCCGCGGCCTTTTCTCCCTCTACGATTTTGCCTGTCGGCAAAATCCCGGGTACGGCCGGGCGCCTGCTGGCGCCTGATAAATCAACAGAATAAGCGGGGAAAAAGATGGGGGAGGGGTCGCGAAGCGACGATTCAGGGGAGTATGCTCCCTCCGCAATGAAGGGCACTATCTGTGTCTTCTCATCAGAGGAGAATACCTTCCAGACGCCGGGGATGGCGAGCAGGTCCTTGGGGCGGAGTTGCGCGTAGCAGCCGGTGACGGCGATGCGGGCATCGGGGGCCACTTTGTGCGCGCGACGGATGAGGTTCCGCGACTTTTTTTCGGCCGTTTCGGTGACGGCGCAGGTGTTCAGCAGATAGACATCGGCCTGGGCGGACCAGGGCACCACCTCCCAGCCGGCGGCGCGGAACCCCCGCTCATAGGTGGAGGTTTCGGCGTAGTTCAGCTTGCAGCCTAAGGTGGTGAGTGCTATCTTCATGATAAAAGTAAAAAAACACAGGGGCGTTTGCCGATGGTGATGGGATGCTGCTTCCAGTCCGCGATGCGGCGGGTGCAGATGAATTGGTCCGGGCAGGTGAGGTTGGCGGCGACGCAGAGCTGCGTGTTGCCGCTGAGGCATTGCAGCATATCGGCGAGGAGGGCGTCGTTTCGGTAGGGCGTCTCGATGAGAATCTGCGTCTGACGGGCCTGGGCGCTGCGTTTTTCCAGCGCGCGGAGGGCCTGGCGGCGTTCTTCCGTCTTGGCGGGGATGTAGCCCACGAAAGCGAAGGACTGGCCGTTGAGGCCGGAGGCCATCAAGGCCAGCATCAGGGAGGAAGGTCCCACCAGGGGCACCACCTCGATGCCGTGGCGGTGGCAGAGGGCCACCAGCTGGGCGCCGGGATCGGCCACGGCCGGAAGGCCGGCTTCGGAAAGGAGGCCCACCGGGTGGCCGCCCTCGAACAGCTCCAGCAGGGATTCCACCTCTTTGGGGGCCGTATGTTCGTTCAGTTCGCGGAAGGTCAGGCCCTCGATATGCCCCTTCAGCCCTGCGGCGGACAGGAAGCGGCGTGCGGTGCGCACTTCTTCCACCACGAATCGGTCCAGCGTGGGGAGAATCGAGAACACCGGTGCCGGGAGGACATCGGCCGGATTGCCTTCGCCGAGAGGCGTGGGAATTAGGTATAATTTACTGCTCATGGGATTTTCCGTTCTCGTCGATGGTCAGGACAGTGTTTTCCACAGGCTTTTTGGCCGCCTCCAGGGCCATCTGCTCGCGGCGGGCGGGGCTGGAGAAGAGTTCCTTGAAGAACTGCACCAGCGAGTTGAATTCCCGCTGGTAGGCGATACCGCCGCCATTCCGCTGGCTGTTGTCCAGGTAATAGGTGTATTGGTCGGCCGAATGGGAGAAAAGGCTCATTCGCAGCGAGCCGCTCCGGTTCAGCTTGATTTCCACGTCCAGGTCTCCGGCAATCTCGTTGGTGGTGAGGCCGCCCATCACCTGCTTGTTCCCCACGGTGCCGTTCACGATGACCCGGTTGTTGAAGAGCTGGGTGCTCACGGCCACGTCGAACAGGTCCAGTCCCGCCTGGGTGGTCTGGTAGTTGAGGCCGAAGTCCAGGGGGATGTCCAGTTTCTGGAAGATGTTGTTCAACTGTCCCGACATGATGGACGAGACGTTGGAATAGAGGACGTCGGAGCCGTTGGTGGTAACGCCGGACTCTTCCGTGGGGAGGAAGTTCCCCGCGAGGAGAAGGTATACGAACTGTTTCTGCACCTTGTCCTCCGAATTGAGGGCGCTCTCCACCTGCGTCTGCACGATGGGGTTCAGGTCCGGAACGTCAATGTCGAAGTCCACCACCGGATTCTTGATTCTGCCGCTGATGTTGATGCCGCAGTAGACGGTATGACGGGCGGCGGAGGCTCCTTCGTCGTAGGAAGGGATGAGGTTGGAGAGACTGGCCTTGGTGGTGTATCGGCCTTTTACATCCAGATCCGTGTCCCAGACGTCTCCGTTGAAGCGGATGGAACTGCCGTCCTGGATGGTGAATTTGCGGTTCACCAGGTTCATGGCGGAGAAGTGGAAGCTGCCGTCGGTGATGGCGTAGTCGCCGCCCAGGGTGAACGCGCTCTGGGACATGCGGTAATCGATTTCGATGGTGCCGTTGCCGAAAGCGGTGAGCGAACTCTCTTCATCCAGATCCAGGTTCACCTGCAGATTGGGTGTTGCCGTAACGCGACCGGTGAAAATCAGGTCCGTTTTGCGTTTGCGTTTATCCTTCTGGGTGGCCATCATCAACTCATAGGGATCTTCGCTGATTACTTCCGGAGGCTGGGTGAAACTGAGCATCTCCGTCGACTTCCCGCTGGAAGACGAGCTGATGGGAAGGTGGAATTCTCCCTCCCGGGCATTCGCCACGTCCAGGGCGAGGGTGATACGGTTGAGTGTGCCGGTAATGTCCACCTTGCCGCCGGCATAGATGTCTCCCCACAGGTACGGGTTCACGCCGCGTTCGAGGGCCAGCGCATGCATGTCGTTCAGACGAAGGTGGGTGTCCATCCGCACATCCTGCAGATTCTTCAGATTGAAAAGGATGCTGCCGAAAATGCGTCCCGTGCCTTTTTCTCCGTCGGTGACGGATACATCCACGAAGTGCAGTCCCTTGTTGTCCAGGGACAAACTGCCGTTCGCGTGGTAGGGGACACGGGTGAAATCCGGGCAGATGATGCCGTCGTCCAGCCGGAGGTCCCTGCTGGTAATCTGTAAATTGTCCCATTTCCCGCCCAGGGAAAGCTCGCCGGAAAGCGCTCCGTCGAATTCATGGAACAGGGTATTCATAAAGGGCTCCGCCACACCCATGCCAAAGCGGTTCAGCTTGACCTCCCCCTGAATCTGCTTGGTGGAGGGGGAAATGGATGCTTCGGCCGACAGGGGCTCCCGGCCGTCCAGTTGGTTGCGAACCCTGACCCGGAAACGCTTCCCGGGGTCGTCCCATATGCTGGAGAGCCGAATCTGGCCGATACGCTGGCCGCCCAGGCTGGTGGAATCGCAGACTACGCCCGCCAGCAGCATGGGCGTGGAGGAGCCGGCCGATGAAACCACCCGTGCCCGTCCCGTAAGCTGGCCTTCCATGGGAGGCAGGCCTTCGCCGGCGATGGTGTTCACCAGACCCAGTTCAAAGCGGTCCATCGTGAGCGAGAGGGTGTCGGCCTTCCCGGGAGCGTATCCGCCGTCCACGAGCAGCTGCTGTTCTTCGTGCCGGGCCAGGAGTTTGTCGATGTGCAGGCGGCCGGCTTTGTAGGTGATGTCGCCGGAGGAGATGCCCCAGCCGTTCCCCATGTAATAGAAGTTGGAGGGAAGGGCCGCGACGGAAACTCCCAGGCCTTTTTCGTCCCTGTCCAGGCCGCCGGTCAGGTATAGCTCCGCCCGGGTGTCGGCCTCGGTTTCGTTGTCGAAGGTATAGCCCAGGCCTATGTTGTTATCCGCCGCATAGAAGGTGAGGCGGTTGTTGTTCAGGTGTGTGCTGCCCAGGGCTACCGTGCTGCCGGTGACTTCGGCGACCAGTGTCTTGTCCGCATTGTCCAGGTTCAGCTTCAGGTCCTTGATGTATTTCTGGCCTAGGGCAATGCGGCCGGAGGTTACATCGGCCTTCAACCGGCCCTCGTGCGAGACGGTCAGCCGGGCTTTGGTACCATCCTCCACATACATCCCCGGAACGGCGAAATCCAGCAAATCCTGTATCCGGTGCACTTCTACGTTGGCTGAATAGGAGGCTCCGCTATAGGGAAGGGGCTCGTCGGAAAGGGCCGACAGCTGATCCCCGATGATGAGACCCTTCAGGTCCTTGACGAAAGAAGCGATGTCTTTGTCGCCCCGGTAGGAGGCCTGGAGCATTTCCGAATGCAGGTCCATCCGGTGCAGGCTGTCCAGAGCGTCGATCCGGAGGGTGATGTCCTCGACAGGATGGGTCCCGGTGTCGTTGATGAGTTTGACGTCGCGGGCTGTTACTTTCCCTTCCGTATGGGCATCATTGCGAACCAGGTGGGCGCTGGCGTTCAGGGCCAACAGGGATGCCCCTTCCCGGCTGTCCAGGTTCAGAGCCTTCAGATCCGCCCGGTCCAGCTTCAGGTCCACGTCCATGTGGCCGTCTTTGTCCGGGTCTTCATGGTAAACGCCTGTGGCGGCGAGCAGCAGGTTGGGGTCGCCAGACCGCAAATTGACTTCGAAATCCGAGGCCCGATAATTCCCGCTGATGCCGATGTCGCTGTAGTCGTATCCCAGTGCGTGCAGGCGGGCTACGTGCATGCTGTCCAGTTGGACGGACATGGAGCCTTTACGGGGGAAGACGGCATCCAGATTCGCTTTCATGGTAACCGGTCCCAGGTCTTTTTGTCCCAGCAGGGAACCCAGATGCAGACGGTCGGTGTCGATGTCTCCTCCGATTAAGATGGACCGCTGTTTGTCCATGACGTTACGGATGTAAACATCGGCCAGGGCATCGCCGATGCGGGAGGTGACGCCGGCGCCGACGGTCATGGCGTTCAGCGTGCCGTCCACGTTGCCGGAAAGGGTGAAGGTCTCTCCCGGGGCCAGCTTTTCCAGGCCGTCGGTCTTTACATCCGGCGTCCAGTCGCGGACAAACTTCCCGAGGCTTTTCATCGAGAAGCGTAAGGTCTGGATTTGGAAGTTCAGCCGGGTGTCGTCCACTTCCGGCAGGCCCTGCATCCGTCCCGACGCCATCAGGTGGATGTCTTCGTCCACGCCATCCGCCACGATGTCCGTAAGCCGGAAGTCACTCACGGTTCCGCTCATTTTTCCGCGGAGATTGCCCCGGAAGCCCATCTCCTCCATATGGGGACCGAAGTGCCGGATGGTGCGCATGTCAACGACGGAGCCCTCGGCCAGATGGATGTTAAGGCGGATGCTGTCCACGAATTCCGAGTAGTTGTCCATCGTTCCCAGCATTTCCAGCGAAGAGACGTTCAGGACGGTGCCGGGACTCAGCCTGCCTTTCAGTTCTTCAACATTTACCCGGGCCTTTCCTACGACCACCTTCCGGGCCGACAAGCCCTCCATCAGCAGGCCGGTCTCCCGTTCGTGGATCCGGAGGTCGCGCACGTCGCAGGAAATGAGGTCATTGGCAACGGTCAGATGATTGACTTTCAAGTGCTCCAAATCAAGGTCCAGGTGGTTCCAGTCAATGGCGCCTTCGCCGTAGCCGGAACCCCTTGCGGCCATTCTTTCGGCCCCGGGGATATTCTCCATCCTGAAATGGATGTCCCGAACCTCCAGATTATTGGCTTCCAGGAGATTCCCCCAGTGATAACCGGGTTTGTCCTTGTGCTTCATCCGGAAGATGCGCTGCAGGTTGGTGGTTGTTTTGCCCGGACGGGCCGGGTCTTCTTCCAGGGTCAGATAGAAACTGCCGCCGTCCAGGTTGGCTCTCCGGATCTTGATGTTGTCACCCCGCAGCAAGCCCATCAGGGAGAAGCGTGCGCTCAGATGCTGGACACGCATCACGGTGTCCATCCCGGCAACGGTGGGATTGTGGTCCACCACAACCACCCCGTCCAATACCAGGGCGTCGAAGGGGCGCACGGAGGCCGATTCGAACGTGATATCCGCATCCATCTTCTCCTGCATCATCCCGATGACCTTCCTGCCCAGCCAGGTCTGGACGGCGGGTGATTGCAGCACCACTACCACTCCCACTTGCAGCAGGAGCAGCAGGCCCAGGATCCAGGCAGTTATGCGGACGCCCTTCTTCATACTAGAAATCGGCCATGCGTGAGACGGGTGCAACATCCAGGGGCGTGCGGACCCCCGCTTTATAGGCGAACCAGCCGGCTACGGCGATCATCGCAGCGTTGTCGGTGGTGAACTTTCTTTCGGGCAGATAAACGTTCCAGTGGCGCTTTTCGCCTTCTTCCAACATGCGCCGCCTGAGGCCGCTGTTGGCGCTTACGCCGCCGCCGATGGTGATTTCCCGGATGCGGGTTTCCTTGGCGGCGCGGATGAGTTTGCCCATCAGTACGTCGATGAGCGTCTTCTGAAAACTGGCGCAGAGGTCTTCCTTGTTGTTCTCCAGGAAGGACGGATCCTTGGCCATTTCGTCACGGACGAAGTACAGGAGCGAGGTTTTCACGCCGCTGAAACTGTAGTCCAGGCCGGGGATGTTGGGTTTGGCGAAATGGAAACGGTTGGGGTCTCCTTCTGCGGCCAGTTTGTCGATGACGGGGCCGCCGGGATAGCCCAGGCCCAGCATCTTGGAGCATTTGTCGAAGGCTTCGCCCACGGCGTCGTCGATGGTCTGGCCCAGAATGTCGTACTCCAGCGGGCTGTTTACCTTTACAATCTGGGAGTTGCCGCCGGAAACCAGCAGGCACAGATAGGGGAACTGCGGCTCTTTGACCGGCTTGTCCGGCTCGCGGATGAAATTCGCCAGGATGTGGCCCTGGAGGTGGTTCACCATCACGATGGGCTTTTCGAGGGCCAGGCCCAGGGCCTTGGCGAAGGAGGTGCCCACCAGCAGCGAGCCCAGAAGGCCCGGGCCGCGGGTGAAGGCGATGGCGGTGAGGTCATCGGCCTGGATGCCGGCCTTGCGGAGGGCCTCCGACACCACGGGCACGATGTTCTGCTCGTGGGCACGCGAAGCCAGCTCCGGCACCACTCCGCCGAAGTCCTTATGCACCTGCTGCGAGGCGATGACGTTCGAAAGCAGCACGCCGTCCCTCAGGACAGCCGCCGACGTATCGTCGCAGGAGGACTCTATGCCAAGGATAATCTCTGCCATCTATATACTTTTTGCCAGCGTTTCCGCACAGTTGATGCCGTCCAGGGCGCTGGAGACGATGCCGCCGGCATAGCCCGCGCCTTCCCCGCAGGGGTACAGCCCCGGGACGTCCACGTGCTCCAGGGTCTCCGGATTCCGCGGAAGGCGGACCGGGGACGAGGTGCGGGACTCCACGCCCAGCAGCAGCGCATCGTTCGTGTAATAACCTTTCATACTGCGG
The DNA here is from genome assembly GCA_017553545.1 of Bacteroidales bacterium. Taxonomy (GTDB): domain Bacteria; phylum Bacteroidota; class Bacteroidia; order Bacteroidales; family UBA932; genus Cryptobacteroides. The sequence goes on from JAFZKT010000076.1 coordinate 11,354, forward strand.
TCCACCTGCGGGAAGGCCTTCCTAAGGCGGGCCGATACATGCTCCGGAAGCAGCTCGTGCAGCGGAGCGCTGATTGCGCCGGGGTGGTAGGAGGTCCTGGGGAGGTCCTTCGACACGATGCCCCGGCAGAAGTCTTTCATCCGTTGGGCGGGGGCGGCGAAGGGATGCTTCGCGCCGTGCTCCTGCGCCCATCGGTACATGGCTCTTTCGATGTCCCGCTGGTAGTCCAGCAGGGCGAAGGGGCCCTCGTAGCCTTCCGGCTGGTCCCCGGGTTCTATCTGGACCACCACGCCGGCATCGGCCCACTTGGAATTGCGCTCCGCGTTGGACATGCCGTTCAGCACCACCGTGCCCTCTTCCGTGGAGGAAGGGACCAGGATGCCGCCCGGGCACATACAGAAGGAGAAGACCCCGCGGCCTTCCACCTGCTGCACGAAGGAATATTCGGCCGTGGGCATGAAGGGCTGGTATTTCCCGTGGTAGCGGATCTGGTTGATGAGCCACTGCGGATGTTCTGCCCGTACGCCCAGTGCAAAGCCTTTCGCTTCCAGCGTCCAGCCTTTCTTCCGGAACAGTTCGTAAATGTCCCGTGCAGAGTGGCCGGTGGCAAGAATCACCTTCCGGGCTTTATATTCTGCGCCGGCAGTTTTTACTGTGAATCCGGATTCGATGTCTGTTACCCGGCTGTCGAAGTGATACTCCCCGCCGTGGTCTTCGATGCAGCGGCGGATGTTCTTCACCACTTCCGGCAGTTTGTCCGTGCCGATGTGCGGATGGGCGTCCGTGAGGATGTCCTCGCTGGCACCGAAAGCTACCAGCTGGTGCAGCACCTCGCGGATGTCCCCGCGCTTGGACGAGCGCGTGAAGAGCTTGCCGTCGCTGAACGCGCCGGCGCCGCCTTCCCCGTAGCAGTAGTTGGAATCCGGGTTCAGCGCGCCCTCCGTGGAGAGCTTGGCCATATCCACCTTGCGGCGCTCCACGTCCTTGCCCCGCTCCAGGATGATGGGCTTGAGACCCAGCTGGAGGAGTCTCAGGGCGGCGAACATCCCGGCGGGACCGGCACCGATCACAATCACGGGCTCTTTGTCGTGGACGTCCTGGTAAGGCGCCACTTTGTAAGGTTCGAACGGCTCTCCCTGGCGGTAGGCCTGCACGCGGTAGCGGTACAGGATTTCCTGACGGGCGTCCACGCTGCGGCGGACCACTTCGATGTGGCCCACCTTGGCCGGCGGCACGCCCAGGGCTTTTCCCGCAGCTTCCTGCAGGATGTCCCCGGTCAGTTCCTTCCCGATCTTGAGTGCCAGTTCGAATTCCTTCATAGTTTAATCAGGGCCTTGCCTGTCCGGCCGTCCACACAGACGGTGAGCGGCTTGTCCAGTTCAATGTGACGGAGGTATTCCGTCTCTTCCGCGGCTTGCAGCGCGTCCAGGGCGCTCAGGTCCAGTTTGTCCTCCCGGCGGGTGTACGGATCCACGTTCACGTAGCCGGCGTTGAACGAGGTTAGGTTCTGGAAGAAGTGGGTGCCCTGGCTGGGATCCACGCGGAAATCCGGCAGGGAGGCTTCCACCAGCACGCGGGCTTCGGAGATGTCGCTCCACACCACGGGAACGCCCAGGGTGGGGATGCTGGAGCCCCATCGGCCGTAACCGATGAGCACGTACTGCCTCCCGGCGGCCTGCATCCGGGCGTTGATTTTCTTGAGCTGCTCGGCGATTTCCACCGTCTTCATCTTGTCGAAGGCATCGGCCTTCAGGTAGACGATGTCTTTCAGCCCGTCCAGCCAGCCCGTGCCCAGGGCGCTGGTGGAATGCACCAGGGCGCCGGAGCAGTCGATTTCCCGCCAGTCCACGTCCGTCTGCAGGCTGTCCGACGAGATGGGCCGGATCTGCAGGGCGTTGAAGGAGCCAGTGGACAGTTCCGCCGCGAATTCCAGTTCCACGCTGCACTGCATTTCCTCGCTGCAGATCTCCAGGAGCCGCTTCACGATGGGCGCGAGGGGATAGGTGTTGTAGCGGAGGATGTGGGAGAAGCTCACGAACTTGGGTCCGTTTGCGAGCGGCGAATCCACGATGCGCTGGTTTTCATAGTCATAGGTGGAGCACACCTTGCTGAAGGACGGGAAACGCCCGCACTCCGTGACGGGGATGCGTTCCAGGTTTACGGCGTCATCGGCCGATGTCTTGAATTTCTCCGGCTGGAGGTCCAGCGCGTACATCACCTGCTGCGTCTCCTTCAGCGCCAGATCCGGCGTGGAGGTCTGCAGCACGTGCTTGGGATACGCGGGGGAGAAGCGGAGCACCTGTTCGCCGTCCACCACGGCCTTGCCCAGGCCGTAGGCCAGTTTCACGATGCCTTCATCGGCCTTTTCATAGCCGATGGGATAGAAGTTCACGCTGCGCGCAACGCCTGAAAGGGTGGGGAAGAAGTGCTCCCCGTCCTCCGACGTGCCGCACACCTCCTGGAGGATGATGGCCATCTTTTCTTCCGAGATCACGTTGGCCGTGGCGGCAATGTAGCCGCGGGAGGCGCTGAAATACACGGAGGCGTAAACGCTCTTGATGGCTTTGGCGATGAGCCTTAACTGCTGGTCCTCGTTCTCCACCAACGGAATCATGTAGGTGGAGTAGACGCCTGCAAACGGCTGATAGTAAGAGTCTTCCAGTTTGGAGGAGGAGCGCACGGCCAGCGGGGCTTTGACCACGCGGATGAAGGCCCTGAGTGCCTGGATGAGGTCCTGTGGCAGGTTGGACGACACGAACTCCGACAACACTTCGCTGTCCGAAAGATCCGCGTTGATCACATATTGCAGGCCGTTTTCCAGGATGAAGCGGTCGAAGTATTCCGTGGCGATGACCAGCGTCCGCGGGACGGTGAGTTTGACGCCTTCCCACTGGTCGTAGAGGTTGTGCTTGTAAAGGACGTGGTTCAGGAAGGCCAGGCCGCGGGCTTTTCCGCCCAGCGAGCCTTCGCCGATGCGGGAGAACCAGATGGTGTCGTTATAGGTTTCCGGATTGAAGCGGGCCACTACGCCCAGGCTCTGGCGCACGCGGTAGTCGTGGATGCTCTCCATGGCCGCCTTTCTGTAGGCGTCCATCTCCTGGAAGTTGGTGTTCTTGATGGCCATTCCTTCCTGGAACAGGCCGCGCGCCAGCATCCAGCGGGAGATGTAGTTCTTGCTCTTGAGGCGTTCCAGTTCCCGGTCCGGGATGCGGCCGATGAGTTCTTCGGCCCCCTGCAGGTCATGGGCGCGGGCGTAGACGCGTCCGCGGCTGTCCAGCGTGACAAAGTCACCGAAGCCGAATTCCCGGCCGATGTACTCCGACAGGTCGTGGGTGAGGGTTTTCGAGCGCTTCATCAGGAAGCCGGCCTTGAGGCTTTCGGCTACCGAGCGCATGCTCTCCTGCGAGCTCTGCATCAGGATGGGCATCTTGGGGATTTCCCGGCGGATGAGCTTGCACAGGTCTATGCCGGCGTCCAGTTTCTCCGTGGCGGGCTTGTCCCCGCGGTGCAGCACGAAGCCGATGTCCGAAATCACGCCCAGGAGGTTCTCCTTGTAGCGGTTGTAGAGGTCTACGGCGTCTTCGTAGTTGGTGGCCATGAGGATCTTCGGCCGGGCCCGTTTACGGAAGATCTGTTGCTCTTCGTTCAGGGCGTCGCGCACGGCGGCCACGTTCTGCTGGAGCACCAGCTTGTAAAGCAGGGGAAGGTAGGACGAATAATAGCGCACCGAATCTTCCACCAGCAGGATGCACTGCACGCCGGCTTCCAGAATATCGGCCGGGGCGTTCATGCTGTCTTCCAGCAGTTTGATGATGGCGATGATGAGGTCCGTGCTGCCGTTCCAGTTGAAGATGTAGTCGAACTTCGTTGTGTCGCGGCTTTCCAGCTGGCGGTACACTTCCTTGGAGAAGGAGGTGAGGAGCACCACGGGCATGTCCGGGCTGGCCTCCTTCAGTTGGTCGGCGAAGGAGAAAACGTCCACTTCGCCCACGTTGTAGAGGGTGATTACCAGGTCCCAGCGGTCTCCGTCGGCCGATTTCTGCAGGGCCTCGCGGGTGCTGGAGACGCGCTCGATGGTAGGCGGTCCGCTGAGGTTAAGGTCGGCGTACTCCTGCGCGATGCGCATATCCAGCCGGCCGTCTTCCTCCAGCGAAAAATTGTCGTAGTTGTTGCACACCAGCAGGATCCGCCGGATCCGCCGTGCCATTAGCGCGATGTTCTGCATTATACGAGTCCCTGGTCTGTCATGGCGCCGGCCACCTTGATGAAACCGGCGATGTTGGCGCCCTTAACGTAATTGACGGTTCCGTCGGCTTCCGTGCCGTACTTCACGCACGCGGCGTGGATGTCCGACATAATGCGGCGCAGGTAATTGTCCACTTCTTCGGCCGTCCAGTGCTGGCGCATGGAGTTCTGGCTCATTTCCAGGCCGCTGGTGGCTACGCCGCCGGCGTTGGAAGCCTTGCCCGGGCTGTAGAGCAGCCCCGCGCCCTGGATGATGCGGATGGCGTCCGGGGTGGTGGGCATGTTGGCGCCTTCGGCCAGGCAGATGGCACCGCCCTTGACGATATTTTCGGCATCCTTTGCTTCCACCTCATTCTGCGTGGCGCAGGGGAGGGCGATGTCGCAGGGAATCTTCCAGGGGCGTTCGCCGGGGAAGTACTGCGCCTTGGGATATTTCTGGGCGTATTCCTTGATGCGGCCGCGGCGGATGTTCTTGAGTTCCAGCACGTAGGCCATCTTTTCCTCGTCCAGGCCGTCGGGATCGTAGACAAAGCCGTCGGAGTCCGACAGCGTCTGGACCTTGGCGCCCAGGCGCATGGCCTTCTGGGCGGCGTACTGGGCCACGTTGCCGGCGCCGGAGATGTTCACCTTCTTGCCCTGGAAGCTTTCGCCGCGGGTGGCGAGCATCTGCTCTGCGAAATAGCACAGGCCGTAACCGGTGGCTTCGGGCCTTAGGAGGCTGCCGCCCCAGGCGAGGCCCTTTCCGGTGAGGGTGCCGGTGAATTCATCTCTTAACCTCTTGTACTGGCCGAAGAGGAAGCCGATTTCACGGCCGCCTACGCCGATGTCTCCGGCGGGGACGTCAGTATCGGCCCCGATGTGGCGCTGCAGTTCCGTCATGAAACTCTGGCAGAAACGCATCACCTCCGCATCCGATTTGCCGCGGGGGTTGAAGTCACTGCCGCCTTTCGCGCCGCCCATGGGGAGGGTGGTGAGCGCGTTCTTGAAGGTCTGCTCGAAGGCCAGGAACTTCATGATGCTCAGGTTTACGCTGGGATGGAAGCGGATGCCGCCTTTATACGGGCCGATGGCGCTGTTGCACTGCACGCGGAACCCCCGGTTGATCTGCACCTCTCCTCGGTCGTCCATCCAGGGGACGCGGAAAATGATGATGCGTTCCGGTTCCACGATGCGTTCCAGAATCTTCTGGTCCATCAGTTGGGGATTTTCCGTGATATAGGGAGCCACACTCTCCACCACTTCGCGTACGGCCTGGTGGAATTCCTGTTCACCCGGGTTGCGGGCAATGACCTGCCCCATGAACCCGTCAATGTAATTCTTGGTAAAGTTGTCCATAACGTTCGTTTTGGTATACAATCTGACAAATGTACGGAGTTTTTCGCGTATATGCAAGGGCGCGGGGGCGTATCCGCCGCCGCGTGGGAGCGGGATGGTGCGCTGCAGGTGCGTTATGGGTGCGTGTCGGGTGTGTGATGGCGTGGGGTGGACCTAGTCCAGCGGTGGGGAGGACCAGGTCCACCTAACCCGGTGGCAGCACGTCTGAACCCAACTTTTTGGCTAATACTCACGCTCTCCTGTGCTACAGCATGTCTGAACCCAAATTTTCGCCATATTTTTATGCTCCCCCGTGCTGGCCGTTGGACCAGGTCCATCGTGCACGAATCTTTGGACCAGGTCCACCACATTATTGGTCGTGGTCCCCTTGATATTTGGACGAGGTTTCATTTTAGCCCCTGGACCTGGTCCAGCAACAATGCCTTCCAGGGGCCTGGGAGGCACAATCGGTGGACCTGGTCCACCACTTGGAATTAAACCACGTCCAAAAATGGCTTGGACTTGGTCCAAACAGGGGAGTGGGGCAAATAAGGGATGTCGGGTGCCCATCTTCGGAGGGAGTGCCAGGGGCTGACGCCCCCTGCCGCGCCTGACGGCTTGCCGGCACTGTCATTTGGCCGCTCGTCCTGCGCGCTGATACCCACGCCCGCGTCCAAACAACAGTGCTCTTCTGGGGACCCCCACTTCCGTGCAGTGCTTCCTGCAGCATCATCACCTGCCCGTACGGGAGTGGGGCGGCACAAATTCATTCGGGGGTCGGGTGCCGGGCCTGACGGCCCAAGCCCATACACGTGTCCCGCGGTTTTCCGGGGTAAACGAGTTACAGGTGGAATGGTGTTAGGAAATCTGCGAGTAATCCTTAGACTGGTACTTGTCCTTTTTGAGTTCGGCCGCCAGCGGAGCGTTGACAGCTGAAGACAAGGTGGGATCCGCATCCAGGATGTGTCCGGCATAAGCGCGGGCGTCCGTGAGGATGAGGCCGTCCTTGGCCAGGGAGGCGATATTGAGCGAAATGGGGAGGCCGCTCTGCTGGGTGCCTTCCAGGTCCCCGGGGCCGCGGAGTTTCATGTCTTCTTCGGCCAGTTCGAAACCGTTTTCCGTGGCGCAGAGAAGGTCCAGCCGCTTCTGGGACTCCTTGGAAACCTTTGTGCCCTTCATCAGGATGCAGTAGGAACGTTCGGCACCCCGGCCCACACGGCCGCGCAGTTGGTGCAACTGACTTAAGCCGAAACGCTCCGCACTTTCGATGACCATCACAGAAGCGTTGGGCACGTCCACGCCCACTTCAATGACCGTGGTGGAAACCAGGATGTTGGCCCGACCTGCCACGAACGCGTCCATGTTGAACGCCTTCTCCTGGGCGGTCTGCTGCCCGTGGACGATGGCCACCTTGTAATTGGGCAGCGGGAAGGCCTTCACGATCTCCTCATATCCCAGTTCTAGGTTCTTGTAGTCCAGTTTTTCGCTCTCGAAAATGAGGGGATAGACAATGAACGCCTGCCGGCCTTTGGCAATCTCATCCCGGATGAAATTGTGCATCGCGTGCCGCTTTCCTTCACCCACGCAGAGGGTGGTGACGGGTTTTCGGCCGGGCGGCATTTCGTCGATGACGGAGACGTCCAGGTCCCCGTAATAAGTCATGGCCAGCGTGCGCGGAATGGGCGTTGCCGTCATCACCAGCACATGCGGCGGAACCTGTTGATAACCCTTGTTCCAGAGCCGCGAGCGCTGTTCCACGCCAAAGCGGTGCTGCTCGTCGATGATAGCCAGCCCCAGCGCCCGGAATTCGACCGTATCTTCAATTAATGCATGCGTGCCGATGAGTATGCCGATGCTCCCGTCCCGTAGCCCCGCGTGAATCTCCCGCCGGTCTTTCACACCGGTGGTGCCGGTGAGGAGGGCGGCCTTGACGCCGGTAGGACGCAAGTACTTCGAAATGTTCGCAAAGTGCTGCTGGGCAAGCACTTCCGTGGGCGCCATGATGCAGGCCTGAAAGCCGTTCCCTACGGCGATGAGGGCGCTCAATACAGCCACCATCGTCTTGCCGGAGCCCACGTCACCCTGCAGCAGGCGGTTCATCTGGTGGCCGCTCCGCATGTCGTCCCGAATCTCCCGGATCACCCTTTTCTGGGCGCCCGTAAGCTGATACGGAAGCGCATTGTAGCAGGCGTTGAAGGCCTCGCCCACAGCGGGCATATTGATGCCCACGGCGCTCTTGCTGCGGATGTATTTTTGCTTCAGCAGGGACAGTTGAAGGAGGAAGAGTTCCTCGAATTTAAGCCGATAGGAAGCCTTGCCCAGCGCCCGCTGGTCCTGCGGGAAATGGATTTGACGCAGTGCGTAAGATAACGGCACTAACCCCTTCTCTTTCAGTACATAATCCGGAAGAGTTTCCTGTAGGGTTGGCAAGACGTCGGCGAGCGCCGCGCTCATCAGTTTGAGCATCGCGCGCCCGGTGATACCGGCGTTTTTCAGCCGCTCCGTGGAAGGATAGACACCGGTGAGAACGCCGCTTGTCGCGGTGTCGGGCGCGTCCACTTCCGGATGCACCATATTGAGTTTATGTCCGAAGACGGCAGGCTTCCCGAAGAAGATGAAAGTGCTGCCCGGAACCAGGCGGCTGTGCATCCATTTGACGCCCTTGAAGAAGACCACTTCCATCTCGCCGCTTGCATCGGCCACCATCGCAGAAAGGCGGCTGACGGCGTTGTACTTGAGTTTTTCGGCCGGAAGTTCGGCCCCGTTCTTGGCGTAGAGGCGCACCTTTGTCACGGTTGCCCGCACCTGCACCTGCGCCAAATCCGGCTGAACGTCGGCGATGCGGGTGATGCTGCTGCGGTCAATATAGCGGAAGGGGTACAGATGAACAAGATCCCCCACTGTGGCAATGCCCAACTCTTTCTGCAGGAGTTCGGCCCGCTTGGGCCCCACCCCCGGAAGGTACTGTATGCTGGTCTCCATTGCCATACAGTGCAAAGATACGATTTTTTTCCTCGCGGAAAAACGATATCTTTGTGGATGATACATCCATTGTCTATGAAAAGAATCCTTTGTTTGACCGCGGTGCTTGTGGCAGTGATGAGCTTCCGGCAGCCGGCGGAGAATACCATCGGCATTTATCCCGGGAATCCGGAGGAGAATTTCGCCCCGACGCTGGTGCCGGGCGGGGAGACATACCGCAACCTGGCGCTGGAGCGGGCGGCACTGCAGTCGTCGGCCATTGACGTGAATCAGGCCGCACAGCTTGTTACGGACGGACTTTTGGCCGACGAGGCCGATTTCCGCAGCGCCTGGAAGAGTGCCTCGGGGAAGGACGAGTGGATAGCGGTGGACCTCGGCGGCCCTGCCAGGATCGAGCGTCTGGTCTTCCACTGGATCAACGGACCGACGTCCGGAAAACTGCTCCTCTCCCAGGATGGTAAAAAATGGAAGGACGCAGGGCCGCTGGCGGCAGAAATATCCTTGAAAAAGCTTAAATGCCGCTATGTGAAGGCCGTTTTGGACGCCTCGGCCGATGGAGAATCCTTCGAACTGGAAGAGTGGGAAATCTGGGGCCGCGGCGGGGTTGTCCCGCAAGCGAAACCCGCACCGGTGCGGGAAGGGATGGAGCAGGCGCTCTCCGGAGGCAATTGGAAGCTGGTGAGGGCATCGGCCCTTCCGGATACTGTTTTCCTTGGCGAAAAGTTATCCTCTCCGGACTTCGACGATTCCACCTGGATGGTTGCTACCGTTCCCGGAACGGTTCTTGGCAGTTATGTCGCTGCCGGTGCCGTGCTGCACCCCAATTACCAGGACTGGCAGCTCTTTATTTCCGACTCCTATTTTCACAGTGATTTCTGGTATCGTGATGTCTTTGAGGCCCATCCGGATTCGCCGCGTCAGTTCCTTTGCTTTGATGGCATCAATTATAAAGCCCATATCTTCCTGAACGGGAAGTGTGTCGGGAGGATTGAATCGGCCTTCGATGCAGCCCGCTTTGATGTGACCGGGATGCTGAATGACGGGACCAACTATTTGGCTGTCAGGATTGTGTGTAATCCGCATTACGGGGAAGCCCGCGTGCAGAACGCCTTTTGGCCTAATTTGAACGGCGGCATACTGGGGGCGGACAACCCTACTATGCACGCTACCATCGGCTGGGACTGGATTCCTTCGGTGCGCGGCCGCAACATCGGCATTTACGATAAAGTGTACGTGCGTTATACCGGAGAGGTGACCGTTGAAGATCCTTTTGTCCGCACGCAGCTTCCGTTGCCGGATACGACACACGCTACAATTCTGGCCAGCACCGTTTTGAAGAACCATTCTGATAAGCCTGCCGATGGAGTCGTGCGCATGCGTTTCGGAGACCTCACAATTGAATGTCCGGCGCATCTTGAGCCCGGAGAGAGCCGAAAGATGGTTTTTGAGCCGACCACGCTGGAGAATCCGCGTCTTTGGTGGCCGAATGGCTATGGGAGGCAGGAACTGTACCCTGTGACAATCGGTTTTGAGGCGTCGGACAGCGTGTCGTTCCTGGCCGGCGTAAGGCAGCTGGATTACGACCTGGCCCCCTACGAGCCGGTTGGGAAACTCTATTTCAAGAGCCGGAACGAGAAACAGCGACTTAGTGTTTATGTAAACGGACGACGGGTTGTTGGGTTCGGTGGCAACTGGGGCTACCCGGAGCATCTGCTGAGTTATGGCCCCCGTGAATACGACATCGCCGTAGGTTATCATGCCGCGCAGAATTTTACGCTCATTCGCAACTGGGTGGGCATGACGGACAACAAGGCGTTCTATGATGCCTGCGACCGCCATGGAATCCTTATTTGGCAGGACTTCTGGCTGGCCAATCCCTATGACGGCCCCAATCCCTACGACGTGGATAAGTTCAACGCCGTTGCCAGGCGTTACGTGCGCCGTATCAGGAATCATCCCAGCATCGCGCTGTATGTGGGCCGGAATGAAGGTTATCCGCCACAGGAGATTGAGGATTATCTGGCCTCTATGGTTCCCGAGGAGCATCCGGGTTCCTACTTCATCCCTCATTCGGGAGCTGATGGTGTGAGTGGCGGAGGACCCTACAGGGCCCTTACCAACAAGGAGTTCTTCTCACTGCACAGTCAGGACAAGATTACAAGCGAACGTGGAATGCCCACGATGATGAACTATGAGAACCTTGTCCGCACCCTGGGAGAAGAGAATGTGAATCCGGTCAATACGCTGGAGCATCCCAACAGGATGTATGGGATGCACGATTACACCCTGGGAGAGGACGGCAAATGGTCTGCCCAGCGCTGCACCACCTTCAACTCCATATTGGAAAACGGCTTTGGCAAACCTGCGGATGCCCGGGAGTTCTCACAGCTGGCACAGTGGGTTAATTACGACGGCTACAGAGCCATTTTCGAAGGCCGCAGCATGTACCGTCGCGGCGCCCTGCTGTGGATGAGCCATCCCGCCTGGCCGTCGCTGGTGTGGCAGACCTACGACTATTTCTTCGAGCCCACGGCCGCCTTCTTCGCCGCCAAAAAGGCCTGCGAACCGGTGCATATCCTATATAATCCCGTCAAAGACAGCGTTGCGGTGGTCAATTACCACGCCCGGGACCTGTTTGGCCTCAAGGCGACGGCACGTGTCCTGGACATGTATGGCCGGGAAGTCTGGAGCCGGAGCATGGCGCTGGAGACCCTGGCCGAAGACTCCACTGTGTACTGCTTCCCCCCGGAAGTGCCGGAAGATATCACGGACGTCTATTTTGTGAAACTGGCTTTGTCTAAAGGCGATACCATCCTCTCCGAAAACTTTTATTGGCAGGGGAAGACAGACGGCGATTACAAGGCCCTCCGCTGCCTGGGAAAAGCCCGCGTGAGCCTGAAGCAAAAGAGCATCGGCAAAAACCTATACTGCGTGAAGCTGGACAACAAGAGCGACGTGCCAGCTTTGATGATCCGCCTAAAAGCCATCGACCGTGACACCGATGACCTCGCGCTGCCGGTGTGGTATTCGGATAACTACTTCTTCCTGATGCCCGGCGAGAGCAAGGAAGTGACCGTGGCCGTGGAAAAGGGCCGCATCACCGTCCAGGCCGAAGGGTTCAATCTATAGCAGCACTCGCCCAGGACCAAAATCCCGGAAAACCGGTCCTGGCCAGAAGCTTTAGCACCCGGCCAGGACCAAAATAACGGAAATCCGGTCCTGGGCGGGTGCCAGAACCGGATAAGACAGTTTTGAGCGTTGGGTTTAGAAAGAGTAAAAGACGCCCAGCGAACAGTTGTTGTTGAAATTCACGGCAAACGTGTCGGCCATATAAGCGAGCGTGAGGAACCGGGTAACAACGGACCAATGATCGCTCAGCGAGAACGCGAGTCCGGGGCAGAGGCCTACTCCCCAGGTTGTCGCGGACTGTCCTTGATATTTGAACTGGTCAAACTCGAACAGAGCGTCGGCGAACATACGGGCCGGGCCCAGATTGAGGAAATAATAACGGAAGTAAGGGGAAACGCTGATTTGGGTAATGCCTCCGGATGCCCCTATACCCAAGGATGTGCCGATGGCCATATCACCGTGGAACTGGTATCCGATTTCCGGGTTGAAGGCAAAGGCGCTGTTGTTGTCCTTGGATCCCACGAAAGAAACGCCGCCGCCAAGATAGACCTGTGCGTTTGCGGTTAAGGCGATGACGCCTAAAACCAGGATAAGAAGTAACTTTTTCATCGTATTATAATATTGGTTTATAGTTCCGGTTTCATCCAGCGGTCCAGCCAGCCGAAGTAGCTGCGGTGCCAGTAGAGGGCGTTCTGGGGCTTGAGGATCCAGTGGTTTTCGCTGGGGAAGACAATCAGTTTGGAAGGAACTCCCATCAGCTGGGCGGCGTTGAAGGCGGCCATGCCTTCGTCGTAGGGGACGCGGAAGTCCGAGCCGCCGTGGATGCAGAGGATGGGCGTATGCCAGGCATGCACCAGTTTGTGCGGCGAATTGTCATAGTGCCGACGGGCCTTGGGGGCCGAGCTCCAGGGGGATCCGGCCTGCTGGAGGCCGCCGAAGGTGACGCCGTCGCCGGCAGGGCCGATGGCATCGGGGGTGAAGGCATACTCCTGCAGCCCGCCGTTGTCCCAGTTGGGGAACCACATCTCCTCCGTGGTGTAGTACATATGTTCCTCGTTGAAGATGCCGGCGTGGGCGATGAAGCAGTCGTACACATCCTTGTGGATACCGGCCAGATAATAAACGCTATAGCCGCCGTAAGAAGCGCCGCAGGCAGCCACGCCGGAAACATAAGGTTCGGCCTTCGCCCAGCGGGCGGCCGTGAGGTAATCCTGCATGTTCAGGCCGATGTAATCTCCCGAAATTTCCTCGCACCACTCCTGTCCGAAGGCGGTGGTGCCGCGGCGGTTGGGAAGGACTACCACATAGCCCTGATGGCACATCAGCAGATAGTTCCAGCGGTAGCTCCAGCCCTGGGAAAGCGTGCCCTGGGGACCGCCCAGGCAGATTTCGATGGCGGGATAGGTCTTGGAAGCGTCAAACTTCGGGGGATAGAGCACCCAGGTGAGCATCTTCTGTCCGTCCACCGTGTCCAGCCAAAGGGCTTCCGTTTTGTGTTGCTCCAACTGCTTTAAAATATGCTCGTTTTCGAAGGTGATCTGCCGGATGTCGCTTCCCTTGACGGCTACCAGTTCGGTGGGGAAATCCATCGATGCGTAGGTGGTCAGAAGGGTGCCGTCCTGCAGGATGCCGAAGGGCGCGTCGAAGTCAAACCAGAGGTTGTCTGCGGTGAGGCGGACAATCTCTCCGGCGTCCGGATTTGCGTTGAAGATTCCCTGGATTCCTTCGGCCAGTGCGGAGAAATAAATAGAGTTGCTATCTTCCGACCATACAGGTCCTTCCACGTTGTATTTAAAGTCTTGCGTGAGGTCACGCGCGGGGCCGAATTCAAGGCCTTCCTCACCCAAAACATCGGCCACCATCAGGCGTACTTTGTCGGCTTCATAGCCGTCGCGTTCCATCGAAAGCCAGGCCAGGCGGGAGCCGTCAGGACTCCAGACGGGATGGGTGTCATAGCCACCGTCGAAGGTGACCTGCGTGGTCTCTCCGGTGGCGGGGCAGAACACATAGATGCAGGTATTCGTGGAGAAGGCGTACTGCTTGCCTTCCAGCTTCTTGCAGCTGTAGGCGATATAGCGGCCGTCCGGGCTCCAGCACAGGTCCGCTATGTCGCTGAAGGGGCCGTTGGGCAGTTCGAACAGTTCTCCTTCCAGGATATCCCGGCCTTCCGTAATGGGGTGTCCGGTGTTCAGCGGCGCCACGAAACTGTGGCAGATTTCCGTCCGCCAGTGGTCCCAGTGGCGGTACATCAGGTCTTCGGTGGCGTAGGCTTCGGCCTTATCCAGCGCGGGATCCGTGTCCGCGGGCACTTCCACGGCGCTGTGAACGCCTGAAACGTAAATCACCTGACTCTGGTCCGGCGACAGCAGATAATCCTCAATGCCGGCGGGGACATCCGACAGTTTGGCGCGCTGTCCCAATCGGCCATTGCGGTAGTCGGCTTTCCAGAGCTGCCCCTCCTGCAGGAAGAAGATGGCCTTTCCGTCGGCACTCCAGCGGGCCGATGAAATGCTCTTCCCGTCCATGGTGAGCTGCGTGGGCTGGCCCCCTTCCACGGGGATGGTAAAGAGGTTCCGTACGCTGCGGTTCTCCGCGATGGAAGTGTAGCTGACGCCGTAGAGGATGGTTTTTCCGTCCGGCGAGAGTTGAGGATCCCCCAGGCGCCCGAGCGACAGGAGCACCTCCGGCGTCATATGTCCGTCCGTAATTTCCAGGGCCGACGGGCCGATGTATCCTTCTTGCGGTTTCATTTCGTTTGAGCAGGCGGCGAGGACCAGAATACCGGCCAGGGCCGCAAAGAATTTAAGTTTCATATAGTTGGATGGCTTTTTTCAGTCTTTCGAGCACGGCCTGTCGGAGTTCCATGGGCTCCAGCACTTCCAGGGAGCCGGCGCGGGCGCACAGGTCCATCAGGAAGTTGGGGTTGGGGACCACGCGGAGGGCGAAAATGCCGTCTCCGAGCGCAGTCTGGCTGGGATGGAGGGGAAGATCCTGCAGATAGGCGGCTTCCCGCTCCGTGGCCTTCAATTTCACCAGCACGGGTTTTTCGTCTTCCGGGAGGTAGATGCCGTAACTGTCCTTGAAGCAGTCTTCCACATCAAATCCGGCGGGCATCTTGAAACTGTTTCCGGTGCGTTCCATCGCCCGGATACGGTCCAGGGCATAGGTGCGCAGCGCCCCGGCTTCCTCGCTGAAGGCCACCAGGTACCAGCGTTTGGCGAACTCCTTCACGGCGTAGGGCCGGACCGTCCGGCTTTCCGTTTCTCCGCTCAGGTATTTGCGGTACCGGATGCGCAGGACGGCGTTTTCCAGCATGGCCTGCATGGTCACGGTTAGCCACTGCTGGCCTGAAGGCACGTCCTCCACGGCTACCCGTCCGCTCAGGCGTTCGCGACCCAGCGTAAGGAGGCTGTTCACGGTGAAGGTGTTGATGAGGTAATTGGCCGCCTCCCGCTGGTCCACGGCGCTTTCGCTGCGGTCTATGCGGTAAGTGTTGCTGCTTCTGTCGCAGGTGATGACAATGCCGAAGACTTCCTCAACGGCGGCGCGGTGGTTGGCGAAACTCCGGCGGGGATAGGGCTCCCCGTAGCGGTTTTCCCAGCGGCGTTGAATCTGCTGAAGGGTCAGTCCCGCATCCCCGGCTTCCACGAAGGTCTGGACCAGGAAGATATACTTATCGACCAGCTCCGGAACCATTCTAACGCTGGTGGAGGGTGTCGTACTGGAGACGGCGCCGGAAGATGTCGATGGCGGTGTAGATGGCGCTCATCATCGAACGGGGATCCGCTTCGTCGCGGCCGGCCATATCATAGGCAGTACCGTGGTCCGGCGAAGTGCGCACGATGGGAAGGCCGGCGGTGAAGTTCACGCCGTCGGAGAAAGCGATGGCCTTGAAGGGCGCCAGGCCTTGGTCGTGGTACATGGCCAGGGTGGCGTCGAAGCGGCTGTAATTCCCCAGGCCGAAGAAACCGTCGGGGGAGTAGGGGCCGAAAGCCTGGATGCCTTCTTTGGTGGCTTCTTCCACCGCCGGGAGGATGACGTTCTGTTCTTCGTCGCCCAGCAGGCCACCGTCCCCGCAGTGGGGGTTCAGGCCCAGGACGGCGATCTTGGGATTAATGATGCCGAAATCCCGTTCCAGGGAGGCCTTCATAATGCGGAGTTTTCCCAGGATGCTTTCCTTGGTGATGCTCTTAGGGACGTCCCTCAGCGGAATATGACCGGTTACCACGCCGATTTTCAGCTGGCTGCTCACCATAATCATGGTTACGTCGTCGGCCCCGAATTCCTTCTGCAGGTACTCCGTATGGCCGGTGTCCGAGAATCCCTCCGCGCACATCGCGCGCTTGTTGATGGGGGCGGTGACCAGCACGTCTATCTGCCCGTCCTTGAGGTCTTTGACCGCCACTTCCAGCGACTTGATGGCCGCCTTGGCGCTGTCCGGGGTGCTCTGGCCGGGCTCCGCGTAGATGCTGTCCGGCAAGCAGTTCACAAGGTTGATTTTTTTCTGTTTGGCATCGGCCGCTCCGGAAATGACGTTGATGTCCATGGGGCCGATGTTATGCACCGTCTTGCGGTAAAAGCCCATCAGCTTGGACGAGCCGTAGATGACCGGGGTGAAGGAATCCAGGATCCGTTCATCCTGGAGGGATTTGATGATGACTTCGTATCCGATTCCGTTGCTGTCGCCCTGTGTGATGCCGACGACCAATTTGGGAAGTGCCATAGTTCAATCTTCTTATCAATGCAAATATACACTTTTTTGCGGATTTCCGGCAGTGTCCCGTAAAACAAAGCAGGGATGGCGAAACCGCCACCCCTGCAAGGAAAGGAATGAAAACCGCTTACGGACGCGTGCCGAAGCTGTTGTTTTCGAAGGTTACGTTTGCGATACGGCTGGCTTTACACAGGCAATAGTACTGTGCGAAGTTCTCCGCGGTAAGCGTGACCAGCGGGGCTTCGGCCGTCGGTACATACGGACCAATCTGACCGCCGAGGATGCAGTTCTTCACGGTAATCTTCTTCGTGTTGAAGTTGCCGCAGACGATGCCCATATAAACCTCCGAGGCGTTGAACCACATATCGGACTGGATGGTGCCGTAGGTGGCGCAACCGTCGATGTAACCCACATAATCCCCGGCGTCGTTGCTCTGGCCGACGAGACCGGCGGCATAGCCGTGCGTGCTGTCACCTGCTACGGCGAAGATGATGTCACCGTAGTTGACGCAGTTCTTGAGGGCCGTGTTGGTGCCCATGGCGGACACGATGCCGGCGACTCGGCTGTTGGCGGCCGTGACGTCCGTGCAGGTGATGTTGCCATTGTTCACGCAGCCCTCGGCGATGCACTGGGAGTTCATCGTGCCGATGACACCGCCCGTACGGGTGGCCTGCACCGAGAAGGAGGAATAGTTGGTGGCATTCTCCACCTTGGCAGGGAAGTTGGCGAAATCCTTGCCGTCCACGAAGCCGATGACACCGCCGAGCTGGATGCCGGTGGCGCCGTTCTTCGTATTGACCGTATTGAGGACCTCGAAGGTGGCGTGGCCCTGAATGTTCTTGGCAAGGCTGGCCGCTTCGGCGGAGGCGAAGAGGGTGCCGACGGCACCGCCAATCACCAGGCGGACGTTGTCCTTACCGGCGTTGCTCTGCAGCTTGGCCTTACTGTCGATGTTCTCCAGCGTGGATTCGGAGGCGAAACCTACGGCGCCGCCCATCGTAACAAAGCCCGTGTTGGATTCGTTCTTGAGGACAACCTTGTCGCCAATCACCAGGTTCTTCACCGTGGCCTGGCTGACGGCGCCGAACAGGCCGGCGGCAACGTTGGAGCCGGTGGAAGGAACCGTTACCTTGAAGTTGTCAATGGTGTGGTTCTTACCGTCGAAGACGCCGGTAAAGGCGTTTCCGCCGGTAATGGCGTGCGAAGTGTTGACGGTGGCGTTGCCGATGGGCGTCCATTCCTCGCCGCCCAGGTCGATATCGGCCAGCAGTTCCACCTCGCCGGCGGTGTTGAGCCAGCGGCTGATGGAGCGCCCGTCGTTCACGGCGGCAGCGAAGTCCTTGAGTTCCTTGGCGGAAGGAATACCGCCGATGTTGGGATCCTCGGAGACGTTCACCTCGAAGACCAGCGCTTCCATCTCACGCAGCTGTCCTGCGCTGACGGTACGGGCGCTCACGGCTTTCCGCATCAGGCCGCCCTCGCTGTTGAGGATGTCGATCTGATAGCCGGAGGCATAGTTGCCGGCGGGGATGGGGATGTAGAGGACGAGGGGAGTGGCGGAGAGCGCCTGGTTGACGTTCAGTTTGACCACTTTGTCGGCCTCTGCATCGGATGCGCCCGTGAGGGCGAGCGTGGAGAAGTCGATGGTGAAGTCGCCGCTGAGCTGTTCGCCGCCCAGACCGCGCAGGGTGATGTCCTTGACGGTGGTGGTGGCTTCGCCGGTGATGGAAAGCTTCAGGAACGCGGTGATGGCGTGGAAGTCAATGGCGCTTCCGTTCTCCAGATAGCCGGCCAGAGGCGTGTAGTAGTCGTTCAGGACGCCAGGGAGCGTTACCGTGTTTTCATTCTTGTAGATGGAAGTGGGGTAAACGGCTTTGTAGGGAGTCGCCAGCGTGGAGCGGAATTCGAAGGTGGCCGATGCCGCCGCTTCCGTAATCGCGTTGGAGTTGGCGCCGTTCACGTTGATGGCGTCGCCCGCGGTCCAGCTTACCTTTACGCCCTCAATGGCGGTCTTGGTAAGGGAATTCAGGGATGCCGTGAGCACGGTGCCCTGTTCGGGCTGGCCGGCGGGATCTTTCACGCAGCCGGCTGCAAGAACTGCTGCCGCGAGGGCAATGAATATAATATGCTTTTTCATATCCTTATCCTTTATTAGTTCCAGGTGTCATTGACGGGATTCAGGTCGCTGATACCGCCGCCGGTGGAAGGAGTTTCCGTGGCTTCACCCACGAAGGTGATGTTTTCGACCTTCTCCAGGTAAGCGGGGTTGATGTAGCCGATGTAATCCATAATGGTAGCCGGGCTGATGGGATACATCTCGTGGTTGCCGTCGGCCTTATACAAGCCCAGTTTACCGGCCAGTTTCACGTTGGTGAGGTGGTCGAACTTGTTGTTGTTCGCGCAAAGGAGGCTCAGGTACTTGGGCGTTGCACCGATGATGGTAGCGGTGTTGGCCGTCCTGTCACCGCCTTCGATATAGGCGGAGTCGTCACCCATAAGCGCTACGAGTGCGCCCGTGGTGGTGTTTGCGCCGGAGGTGGTCAGGTCGCCGTTGTTGACGCAGTCCTTGACGTGGGAACGGACACTCAGGTTGCAGCAAATCTGGCCGATACGGCCGTTTTCGAAGGTGTTCACCTGGGAGGCGTTGTTGGTGCAGCCCTCGATGTGGGTGCCGCAGTTGGCCGTGGAGCAGATACCGCTGCAGCGGCAGAGATTAGCCGTCATCGTTCCGTTGTGGACGCAGTCCTTGATGAGGTTGACGGCCGTGTCTTCCTTGACGCTGGTGGCGAAGCCCACGATGCCGCCGTACATTACGCCGGTGGCGCCGTTGCCGGTATTGTTGCCGTTGGTCATATTGACCGTTGCGGTAACTTCGCAGTTCTTGACGCAACTGTCAAAGGTGTTTGCTTCAACCGTTTCGCTGTAGAGGAAGCCGACTATGCCGCCGACGACGAAGCGTGCGCCGGTGGAAGCGCCTTCCGTGGAGGTGATCTTGGCGGTGAGCTTCACATTGTCGATGGTGGAGCCGTAGGCCGTACCCACAACCACGCCGGCATCGGCCGCGCCCGTCGCGGAATACGTCACTTCACCCTCTACGTTGAGGTTCTTGATGGTGGCGTTGTAGATGCAGCCGAACAGGCCCCAGGTCTGTCCTGCGGCGAGGGCTTTGGTGGTCTTGAAGTTCCGGATGGTGTGGTTGCCGCCGTTGAAGACGCCGGTGAAGTAATTGCCCTTCGGGGCGCAGGCGTTGTTGCCGTTGCCGGTGGATTCCACATTGCCGATGGGCGTCCATTCGGTGACGCTTGACAGGTCGATATCGGCCAGCAGTTCCACCTCGAAGTTGCTGTTCATCCAGCGGATGGGGGAGTTTCCTTCATTGACGCAGGCGACGAAATCCATGAATTCCGCCAGGGAAGGAATGCCGCCGATGCTGGCGTTAGGGTCGATGACCGCCGTGTGGCCCAGCTGGTTGATTCGGACGGTGACCGAGGTGTTGCCGCCGGAAATCTTGATTTCACCGCTGCGGGGCAGGGTGGTGGTTGCCTCGTTCCTGTAGTTGGGAGCGATGGTCAGGGAGACGATGGTGCTTTCGCCGCCACCCACGCCCTGCTTCTTGTCGGGCGTGACCCAGTCGGGTGTTGAGAGAATCCAGTACGGAGCGTCCGTGGTGATTACCAGGACTTCCACACCGGGGTTGTTGGCTGCCACATCCTGGATGGACTGGCGGTCGACCGTGATGGTATAGGTGGTCTGCCCTTGGTTTTTATTGCCACAGGAGACTGCCAATACCGCTCCGAGGAGCACGGTCAAAAAACATTTCAGTGTTTTCATAATGGTATTGATTGGTTATTGTTTTTCCCTAATCAGGACATATGTCATACAGCTGCGCTCGCCCTTGGAGTCGCTGGGCTTGCTTTCGATTTTCCCGCTGTTCTTGGACGGATTCCAGACCCAGATCGAAGAGGATCCGCCGCCGTCCATTCCCGTTACCCAGGCTCCGCCCAGTTTCTTGGCGATACGGTACATTTCGTATCCTTTCACGCCCAGGGAATACCAGGTGGGGGAGATTTGGCGTCCGTCCACTTCCACCAGCCAGACTTTCTTGCGGTCTGCGCTTACGACGGGGAAGGTCTTGGGGTCATACTTCGTGTACAGGGAGGCACTGGAGCCGGGAGTGCTGGAAGCATCCTGCCCGTCGGTCATCAGCTGATACATGGTGGAATCCAGCGTGAGGATGGGTTTGGAAGCATCGCCGTCGATGGAGATGTCGCAGCGGAATTCCACCGTATCTCCCACTTTGAGGAAAGCCATCAGGGAGGCCGCCATATCGCCGGAGAGGGCGATGCCCACCCGGTTCTTGGCGGTGAAATACGGCCGGCTGCTCAGCGGCGTATTGCGCCCGTCCTGGATATCCACCACCCTGGCGGCCGCGTATCCCTTGTTCACCAGCATCGGGTCCCCGGTGTATTCGCAAACCACATAGAGCGCGTTGGCGGCCAGGTCGTTGATGAGTTTGGGATAGGCCGAATAGGGCTGCCGCACGTAATGGGACGTGTACAGGTTGGCCTGATAATCTGCGTTCGTGTGGCGGAGCAGGGTGTCGTTGACGGAATAGTAGCGGAATTCCTTCCCGCCCGTCTTGAACTTGCCCGTGAACTGCTTGACGCCGCAGGAGGCGGTGCCGTCCTCAAACACGGTGAAGCCCCACTTGTGATTCCCCAGCGCATTCACGACTTTGGGATTGTTGATGTACACCGGGCGTCCCTCCTCCACGTGGAATCCGCGGGGGAATCCGTCGTTGGAGTCGAAGAAACTGCAGTTGACCCCGCCCAGGATCTTCTGGCCTTCCGCGCGCTTGCGGGTGCAGAGTTCGGACAGCAGTTCGCGGATATTCTTGCCGTTGTTGTTGTTCGAATTCCCGTTGGGGTTGGGGACCATGTCGCCGGCGAAGGCGGAGGTGATTTCAATGCCGGGATCCGTCAGGTCCACTTCCAGGACACGGATTTCGCGGGGGACGTTCACGCAGGAGTAGTGGTGGTAGGTGGCGCCGCTGTGCAGCTGCCATGTCTCCACTTCCTCCCAGTCGTAGTATCCGTCCTTGGTCCAGTCCACCGTGTTCAGTTCCATGTCGTAGGCGGCCTCTCCGTTCATCATCGCGTTCTTGATGGCGTCCGGAGCGGTGCCCACGAATCCGTTCCCCACATTGTCGGTCACGTTGGCTTTGGTCTTGTTGTAGGAACAGATCCAACCCGGTCCGTAACTTCCTTCCTTCAGGGCCGTGACGGTGCCTGTATGGGTGCAGTTCTGGATGGTGCCGGAGTTGTAGCCCACCAGGCCGCCGGCCTGCGCAACTACGGAGGTTGTAACGTCGCCCCGGTTGATACAGCCCTTGGAGGTGGCCATATCCCCGCCGACGATGCTGTTGGAGTCCATATAACCCACGAGCCCGCCGATGATGAGGTTGTTGCCGGTGGCAGTTGTGCCGCTGACCGTCAGGTTGGCGTTGTTGGTCACCTTGTTCAGGGTGATACCCAGTCCGTAGCCCAGGATGGAGCCGGCGCGGATTTTACCGCTACTGTTGCCGCTGAAGGTCACCTGGTCCCCCTGCTGCCCGAAGGTGAGCTTGGAGATGGTGACGCCGCGGGCGTAGCCGATGAAGCCGACATGCGTTTGCGAGGCCGCGTTGATGGTCCAGTGGATGTTCTTCAGGGTTTTCCCGTTGCCGTCGATGTTATAGGTGAGCGGCGACTGCTCCGTTCCGGCAGGGATCCACTCCGTGATGGAGGAACAGTCTATGTCGTTCAAGATTTTGACGGTGCCGTCCACCAGGTACGGGGTGATGGACCCTTCCCCGTTGACAGCCTTGGCAAAGCCCAGAAGGTCGGCCGCCGTGGCGATGCCGCGGACGGTCACCTCACCGCCGGACCCGCCGGCGGCCTGGTTCACCTGAATTGTCACGCTTTCCTTGCCCAGGTTGGACACGGTGAGCGTGGCGGAACGCACTTCGGTGGTTTTGTTTTCTTCGGCGTTGACAACCATCGGGGAGGCGGAGGGGCCGCCCTTGCCGGTTGCCGTCACCACTTTCAGCCAGCTCGCGGAGCTGCGGACCAGCCAGTCTGTGGCCGATGTGACCGAGAAGGTTTTCTGTTCTCCCAGCGCGGAGACCTCGGCGGAATTCGGCGACACCACCAGGGGCACCGTATTTCCGCCGTTGTCTTCCGCCTTCTCACCGCAGGCGCCCATAAAAACAAGCGCCAGGATGGCTGTCAGTAACATACTGATTTTTCTGTACATATTCTTATTCATTCAAACCGTCATCCCAGCCCGGATTCTGCGAGAGGCTGTACCCGGTGAGGGTGCGCTGGTCCGCAGGAATGGGCCAGAGATAATCCCTGCCTTCATCCCAGACATAGTCTTCCGCCTTCCAGTAAGTCAGGTAGCCGTGAGTAATCTCGCTGAGGATCCAGGGCGACTCCGGATTGGTGAGGTTGGTGCTCAGCTGAATCTGGTTGGTTGAAGGCGCCGAAGTGGTACCTTTCGTGCCCTTATAGACGTACAGGTCGGCCCTGCCGTCCTGATCCAGGTCGATATCGGTTCCCACCTGCGCGGCGGTGATGTAGATGCCCCGGAATCCTCCGGTTGCCAGCGGGGTGAGCATGGCGCCTTCACCCCAGCGGAGCATATCCCACTGGCGGAAGCCTTCACAGAAGAGTTCCACGGCGCGCTCCCGGCGGATTTCCAGGATGGCTGCTTTCTGGGCGCCTTTGGCGTGCGGGTAATAACTGGCCATCAGGGCGTCTTCCGTTGTGGGAACGGTGGTGAGACCGGGCATCCCAACGCGGGCGCGAATGACGTTGACGGTAGCGGCCAGGTCCGTGACGGTGAGTTCACCGAGTTCGGCCTTGGCTTCCGCGTAGTTCAGAAGCACTTCCGGGTAGCGGAGCAGAGGGTAGTCCGTAGTGGAGGTGGATGCACCCTCATGGTTGGTGTCGGAGATGAACTTGATGATGCGGAACCCGTTGAAGGTGCGCTCCCAGGAGAGCTGTTCCGCTTTATGCTGGTGCGTGGTTTCATCCACGTCCGCCATCACGTAACCGGGTCCCTGGATGGTCTGTGCCAGACGGGGATCGCGGTTCTGGAAGAGGTCGTAATAGCTGAGCGTCTCCCAGTTCGCGCGCTCCTGGATGGGGGTTCCATCGGCCTGGAGATAGTGGCAGACCTGGCGGAAGCTGGCGCTGCGGTGCTGGTTCTTGAAGTCGAACTGCACCCCGTGCCGCACTTTCAGATCCACGTTGAAGCGGCGGGCAAAGATGGTCTCGGCCGATTCGGCGTCCTCCAGGATGAAGTACTCACGGTAGGAGGCTTTCTTTGGATCGGCGTCCAGTCCCATCGTATTTCCTTCATAGAGGTTGCGGGTACCCACGATATGGGCGGCCGCATCCGCTGCCTGACGGAGGAAGTACTCGGAGGAGATGGTGATTTCCTGGCCGTCCACGGTGAAGGTCTGCTGGTCCACGGGGACGAAGGCCGTTCCGGCGTGATACTTCCGGAAGGTGCCTTCAAACAGGGCTGCGCGGGATTTCAGGGCCATCGCGGCGTCCTTGGAGACGTGGTACACGGGGTCCGTCGTCCACCTTGCGGGCAGCAGTTCGTAGGCCTTGTCCAGGTCCTGGAGCACCCTGAGCATCACGTAGCCGCGCGGATCGCGGGGCTTGTTGAGGGCCTCGGTGTCCGAGGAGCCGATGACATGGTCGTACCAGGGGATATCTCCGTACTGGCGCACTTTTTCATAGTAGAACCAGGCGCGGAAGAAGTAGCAGACGCCGTCGTAGCGGGCTTTCACCGCCGCATCCGCGCACTTGTTGTTTTCGAGCATATAGTTGATGTTCCTCAGCGGTTTCCAGGTGTCCGCGCTCCAGGATTTGGAGGAAGGCGTACGGGTGCCCTTCTGAACCGCGCTCAGGGAAGAGGACGAGCCGTTGTCGTCGGCGTTCAGTTCCGCCAGGTCGCCGGGTTCCGGCAGGATGTCGGAGTAGAACTTGTTGGCCCACAGGTCCAGTTCCTGCGAAGTGGAGAAATAACTCCCCGGCGAGAGACTGGCCTCGGGTGACTTGGTAAGGAAGTCCTGACAGGATGTGAAAGCCAGGGCGGCGGTCAAGACGGCGAAAGGTATGATAATCTTTTTCATAATCTCTAGAATGTTACGTCAATACCGATGGAGAACGTCTTGGAGTAAGGATAGGTGCAGTCGTCCGAGATGGAGGATGTCGCCACTTCAGGGTCGACGTACTTGGTGGCCTTCTTCAGCGGAGACAGATAGAAGAGGTTTTCACCCGAGAAGTAAACGCGTGCCTTTTCAAGCACTTTGTTCTTGATGGGGATGGTGTAGCCGATGGTGAGGTTCTTCAGACGCAGGTAGGCCGCGTTCTGGAGATAGTAGTCGGAGGTGACCAGATAGGACGAAGCCGCGATACGGCCGCGCTGGCGGGGGAAGACGGCGTTGCTGTTGTCCGCTCCGGGTTCGGCCGACCAGCACTTCTGCGCGAAATCCTTCGGCACGAAGGTGGGACGGTGATAGGAGTAGGGACCCCAGAAGTAGATGCAGTTGGCGTTGGGCATCCAGTCCAGTTTGCCGACGCCCTGGAAGAAGACGCTCAGGTCGAAGCCGTACCAGCTGAAGTCGCCCTTCAATGCGTAATTGTAACGCGGGCGGGAGTTGCCGATGACCCTGCGGTCGCCGGGATTGTCCAGGGTGTTGGCTCCGGTGTTGATTTTACCGTCGCCGTTGAGGTCCACATATTTGATATCACCGGCCATCAGGTGGTTCCAGGGAGCGACCTGGGCCTTGATGGACTTGTTGGCCGTGTCAAAGGAGGTAATGCTGGCTTCATAGGCGGCGGCTTCCTCGTCCGAGGCGAACAGGCCGTCCGTCACATAACCCCAGATGTCGCCGAGGCGTTTCCCAACGTAGTTGTCGCTCAGCAGGTAGGTGGGATTGTTGAAGCGGGTGATGTCCGTGACGAAGTCGCCCAGGGTGACGGTGACGCCGTAGAACATGGGCTTTCCGGCCACCACGGGGTGGTCTTTCCAGCTCAGGGCCAGTTCATAACCCTTGGTGCGCAGGTCCGCGGCGTTCTCCTTGGGAGCTGCCTCGCCGTAGACATACGGCAGGGACATTCCGGCGGTGAGCATGTTCTTCGTGTCGCGGATGAAGAAGTCCGCGTTGAGGGTGAGGCGGTCCTGCAGGAAGCCCAAATCGATACCCAGGTTCTTGGAGATGACCGTCTCCCAGGTGAGGCCGCTGGAAACGGGGGCGTCAACGTAGGCGTAACCGGCGTTGTTGAGCCCGTCGAAGGTGTAGCCGCTCAGCAGACCCGTCTTGATGGTCTCCCAGTAATAGTAGTTGTCCACCTGCTGGTTGCCCAGGGTACCGTAGCTGAGGCGGATCTTGGCGTTGCTCACATACGGTTTGACGGGCGTCCAGAAGGGTTCCTCGCTGATGCGCCAGCCGGCGGAAGCCGACGGGAAGAAGCCCCAGCGGTGGTCTTTCGGGAAGCGGGAGGACCCGTCGTAGCGGCCGCTCATTTCCACCAGATACCGGCCCTTCCAGTCATAATTGACGCGGCCGAAGAAACCGAGGGTCCGGTAGGCCGATATACCTTGGGAGGCCTTCTCGATTTCGCCGTTCGCCATATTGATATAGGAGAGGGCGTCGCTCAGGGAGCCTTTCTGCTGGATGGTGACGGAGGAACCGTAATAGTCGTCGTAGTTGCCGCCCAGGGTGGCCGCCACGTGGTGGTCCCCAAAGTTCTGATTATAAGAGAAATAGGCGTTTACAACGTTACCGTCCTGGTAATAGCGGTATTCCCGGGTGAAGTCATAGACCGAGCCGTTGGAGAACAGGCCGCCGGACAGACCGTTGCCGGAGTACATCCGCTTGTTGATGTTGTCGTAGCTGTTGGCCGTAGGGAGGGAACGGAAGTTCGCATTGCGGTCCCGGCGGCGGTAGGTGTAGTCCGCGGTGAAGTCCAGGCCCTTGATGATGTGGGCGGTGAGCCGGTTGGTCCAGGTCCAGTAATTGTTCACGTTGGAGTTGTGGTTGCGGCCGTCCATGAAGACGCCGCCGCGGCCGGACATCAGAGGAGAAGTTGCATCGGCCATAAAGCCGGGAACCATCGCGATGGTGCCGTCCGGGTTGTAGGGCACGTAGTTCGGACCCACGTTCTGGGTGACGTTGAACATGATACCCTGGCTGACATAGCCGGTGGAGCCGTCCATTTCCCAGAAACCGCCCCAGTCGTACCGGGAACGCTCCAGGCTGATGTTGGAGGAGTAGGTGAGCCAGGAAGTGAGGTTGGCGTCCACCTTTCCGCGCAGCGACAGGCTGTTGAAGATATCCTGCGCCTCGCCGGCGAAGAGACCCTTTCTGTAAAGGTAACGGGCCGATCCGTAATAGCGGGCCTTGTCCGTTCCGCCGCGCACCGTGACGTTATGCTCGGTTTCCGGGCGGGTACGGTTGAAGACGAAGTTGTACCAGTCGAAGTTGCCCAGGTAAACGTAGGTGTACGTGCCTGTCTCGTCCGGAATAACCCAAGGCCGGGCGGGGTTCTCCGTCACGTCGTTCCGGCGCTCATAGAGCATCTGGAGCTGTTCGTCGGAGTAGGTCCAGGCGCCGTAGCCCTTGAAGGTCTTGTAGAAGTCGTTCGTCAGGGTTACATAGTCGTAACCGCAGGTCATGAAGTCCGTAGAGGTGGTGTTTGTGGAAACGCTGAATCGGCCGTTGTAGGTGATTTTAGCGTCTCCCGCGTTGCCGCTCTTGGTGGTGATGAGCACCACGCCCGCCGATGCCTTCGCACCGTAGATGGCGCAGGCCGATGCATCCTTCAGCACGGAAATGCTCTCGATATCGTTGGGGTTCACCTGGGAGAGGTGGCCCTCGATGCCGTCCACCAGCACGAGCGGGGAGCCGCTGTTCAGGGACACTTTACCGCGGATGTTGATGCTGTAGTTGGTGCCGTCGATGGAACCGCTGGAGTTGGTGATGACCAGCGAGGGATCCGCACCCTGGATGGCCATGGCCGTGTTGGTGACGGGGCGGAAGTTCAGGTCTTTACCGTCGATGACGGAAACGGCGCCGGTGAGGTTCACCCTCTTCTGGGTACCGTAACCCACGACGACCAGTTCTTCCAGCACGGTGTTTTCACTCGTCAGTACAATCCGGACGGGCTGGCTTTCGTGGCCGGTGAAGGTGACGATTTGGTCGTTGAAGCCCAGGTAGGAGACCGTCAGGACGGCAGGGAAGGTGAGTTTGCCGATGACAAATTCACCGTCCTCGTTGGTGATGGCGTATTTCCCGGAGGCTTTGTCCACGACGGATGCGCCGATGACGGTTTCTCCGTTACCGTCCACCACCACGCCCTTGAGGGTGGCGCTGACCGGAGCGGGTTGGGATTTCGGCCGGTTTACGGACACCGTATTGCCCGAGACCGAAAACTCCAGATTCTGCCCCGCGAAGATTTGGGCGAGGACTTCGGTGAGTGGAGCGTCCTTTGCAGAGACGGTTACCCGCTTCTGCAAATCTACGTCGTCCGCATTGATTACGATGGTGTAGTTTCCCTGGCTCTGGAGCAGGGTGACCGCCTGTTGGACGGTTGCGCCCTTTACGTCCAGCGTCACATTTTGTGCGCTGAGAAACAGCGGCACCAGGAGTGCAAACAACACCAACGTCGCGCGAAGAATGCGCAGATGGCTTGATTTACTCATTTTGAAACTGGTATTGGTTAATAGTTATAATAGGTTATTATTTTCCGTAAATATAGACAGTTCCGTCCGATTTTACAATACGGAGATTGCCGTTCTGCGAGAGCAGTTTCAGGATTTCGTCCAGGTTTTCCCCGTTGGTGAAGAAGGCCAGGAAGCGCTTGGAGGCGATTTTGGAGTCCGACACCACAACAGGGGTTCCGAAGGAGCGTTCCAGGTCCGCCGCGATATCCTTCAGCGGGATGTTGATGAAGCTGAAGGAGCGGTTGTCCGCGAAGGTCTTGAAGCCGTCCGTGGCGATTTTGCCTAAGGCGACGCTTCCGGCCTGATGGTCGAACTGCGCGATGTCACCGGGGGTGAGACGGACTTCGCGCCGGTCTTTGCCTTCCGGGATGACCAAGCTCACGGAACCTTCCATCAGCACCACTTCCAGTAGGGTTGCGTCGCGGTAGGACTTCAGGTTGAAGGTGGTTCCGTGCACGCAGATATCGGCGTTGCCGGAGTGGATGATGAACGGGTGCTCAGGGTCTTTGGCTACATGGGCCAATACTTCACCGTCCAGGAAGATTTCCCTTTTTTCGGACGCAAAGGAACTGGGCCAGGTGACGCGGGAACCGGCGTTCAGGGTGAGGCGGGTGCCGTCCGGCAGGGTTACTTCCCGGGTTTGGGAAATGGGGACCGTGAGTTCATTCCAGGCCACGGGGGCGGGATCCTTGTGCAGATTATAGCCGATGTGGAGCGAGGCGGGAATGGCCAGCAGCAGGGCGGCGACGGCTGCGGCCAGCCAGTAGATCCGGCGGCGCTGCGAGTCTATGCCCAGGCGTTTGCGGACCGACGACAGGGCGCGTTCGGCGGAAGGGTCCGCCTCCGTGCGGCCGTTGTCGAACTGTTCGTCCAGCAGTTCCCGGACCATGGGGTCCTCCATATGCTCGGAGAGGTATACCTGCACTTCCAGGGATTCTTCTTCGGAGAGTTTTCCCTCCAGAAAAGCGAGAAGAAGATTGCGGGAAAGAGTCATAGGTTCTTTGTGGTTTCCCATAAAGAACGAATAAGTACTTGTACTTACGTAATGCTAATTGAGAAAATTCCGAAGATTTTCCAGGGCCAGCTGGATGTGCTTCTCAACTGTCCGGACGCTGAGTCCCAGAATGTGGGCGATTTCCTCGCTGGAGAGTTGCTGGTAGCGGCTCATCATAAACACGGCCTTCCTCTGGGGCGGCATCTGTTCCACGGCCTTGAGGATCCGGGATTGCGCTTCCGTAAACTCGGCCAGATGCTCGGTGCGTTCTGCAGAAGGCCTTTCCGGGGGAGTGGCCGGATTCTCTGCCAGCAGGTGCCGTTTGGACTTGAAGACGTCCAGCGCGCTGTTGCGGGAAAGGACCAGCAGATAGTTCTTGAGGGACAGGGCGGGATTGAGCCGTTGGCGGTACAGCCAGAGCTTCATGAAAACGGACTGCGAAAGGTCGTCGGCCAGGGCTTCTTCCTTGACCAGCTTCAGCAGGAAATGCTGCACCTGAGGGTACCAGCGCAGGAAAATGGCGTCGAACGCACGTTCGTCACCGTCCCGGACCGCCGCCACCAGCTGGCTGTCCGTCATTTCCCTGTATGCGTCCTTGCTTTTCATTCTTCGCAAATATACGATTATTTCTCGATACTTGCTTTCGCCTAAAGCACACTTTTAGCCGTGGGGGGGCAGTTTCTGTGCTTTACCCACCCTTCCGCCCCCCGTCTAAAGCACACTTTTAGCGCTGCAGGGCATTTTCCGTGCTTTAGCCTAGGCGAGCGGCGCAGGTCTGTGGTCCGAATGGCGCAGGTGCCCGCCACAAATGGCGCAGGTACCGAAATAGTGCCGACACCTGCACCGCGTTTCTGCATTCTGTGCGTTCTGGCGGCGCAGGAACCCCGACTATTTTTGCACCTGCGCCATAACAAAGGTCAACCTGCGCCAGCGATAGGGGTGCGGAAGGAAGAGACTGGTGTCCGGGGGGCTCCGCTCACTTCGTTCGCTCCGTCCCTCCCATTGTCTCCTGCGTCCTTTTCTCGTCCTTAAGCCGCCAAGCAAGCTTGTCGTCTTTCGTCCTCCAAAAGAACTTGTATCCAACGGGCCCCTCCCACTATATGTGTCCGTGGGTGGACACACCCCCGGACACCAGTCCCTTCCTTCCGCACTGGCTCTACAGCAGCGCGCTTTGTTCTGCCATATACTCCGTGTCTTCGGGGAGATTCTGGGCGTGATAGGCGGCGACGGCGAGGGCGTCGCAGCGCTCGTTTTCCGGGTGGCCGGCGTGGCCTTTGATCCAGTGGAAGGAGACGCGGTGCTTATGGTACACGGCGTCGAAGCGGAGCCACAAATCTACGTTTTTCTTCTTCTTGAAACCGGTGCGTTTCCACTGCTCCAGCCAGCCTTCGTTGAGGGCCTTAACCACGTAGGATGAATCACTTACGACGTGAACTTCGGCGTTGTCCCAGCGGATTTCTTCCAGGCCGATGATAACTGCCAGCAGTTCCATCCGGTTGTTGGTGGTGCAGGCGAAGCCGCCCGACATCTCCTTCTCATAGGAGCCGCAGCGCAGCACTACGCCGTAGCCCCCCGGTCCGGGGTTGCCGCTGGCAGCTCCGTCGGTGAAAAGATAGATGGGCGGTTTTTTATCCATAACTTCCACAAAGATAATAAAAAAATAGATTTTCGTTACGTCGAAAAGCACTCTACGCGTGCGAAATATAGGGTACGCGCTTGCATATGTGAGAAAAACAAACTAAATTTGCTTGATTAGACTAAAACTAAAACCAGTTATATGACACCTGAAAAATCTATTTTAGGCACTGTGGGAAGCCCCTATACGGCTCCCGAAACCACAGTGGTGAACTGCCATCCGGCGGTTATGCTCTGTACTTCCCAGGGGGAAGGATCAACGGAGAATTATGATGAAACCACCATCATCTGGAATGCGCCCGCATTCCCGGACCAGTGGATTCTGTAACCCTAACCCCATTATGACAGCTATGAATACCAAGAAATATTTCCTTGCCCTGTCAATGGCAGCGGCAGCCATTTTTACGCTTTCCTGCAACAGGGAGCCCAATGAACCTAACCCCGCCAAGGAGGGCACAGTTGTTTTCACGGCCCAGTCTCCTTCAGTGAAGACCACCATTGAGGACGGTACCGGCACCACGCGTATCGTCAAATGGGAGGTAAACGATGAAATCGACATTTTCTGGGATGGCGGAACCACCACTTCCGAGGCCACGACCGCCGGCACCACCACCACCTTCGAGGCCACGGTGGATCCGGCCAGCGCCTATTATGCGGTTTATCCTGTCGGTAACGGTGACATGCCCGGCACGGACGTGCTAGCCATCAATGTTCCTGCCAGCCAGGACGGTACGTTTGCATCGGCCAATATCGCCGTGGCAAAGACGGACGCCATTTCGCACAATTTCGCTTTCTCCAACGCCACCGCGCTGGTGAAATTCAACATCACTGACGCATCCTACACCAAACTGGTCTTTGCGGCGGCCTCCGGTGAGGCTATTGCCGGTGATGCGAACGTGGATTTCAACTTCACGCCCATTCAGCTGGAGGAAGCCATCAATGCTTCCTCGACCATTGAGGTTGCCATTCCCGGTGCCGGCGAGTATTATTTCGCGGCGCTCCCCGTGGGCGCTCTGGCCGGCGGCTTCTCCGTTACGCTGTATAAGGGGACATCGGCCGACAAAACCGTCTATGTCACCACCGCAAGCCTGGAGCGCGCCAGCATCCTGAACCTGGGCGCTGTGGACGGCGTGAGCACGGTGACCGATGTCTTCGTCAAACCGATCGGGGCCGGCACCAAGAGCGGAAAGAGCTGGGACAACGCGATGGGTGTGGACGAGCTGAGGGAATTCATTGCCCAGCCCGTGGACGGCAGCGGCGCCCAGATCAGCGATCTGGCCGAAGCAAAAGCCCGTATCCTGGACGGTGTCACCATCCATATGGCGAAGGGTGATTACTATCTGGCCGGAGAAGCCGGGAAACATGTCAAGGTGGAATTCAATGGTTACGACCATCAGGTGGCCATTACCTTCCGGGGTGGCTATCCCGATGACAAGACCGGCACGGACGTGAGCGGCTGGACGATGCCCTCTGCCGCGGAGGCCGCTCCTACCTACTGCACAGCCTTTACGGGTAACGATGAGGCCGGAATCTTCGTTTTCGGCAATCAGACCAATGTGACTTTTGAGGGTATTACCTTCAAGGATGGCAATCTCTCCTCTCTCACCAACAACTCTGCCGCCGTTCGTGTTGAAGCGGGAAGCACGGGCAACAGCACGCTTACGCTTACCTACTGCCGGGTAATTGACAATAACAACAGCGACAGTTACAGTGGCGCCGGTATAGCTGTCAGCAAAGGTTCCGCCACTTTTGACCAC
>JAFZKT010000077.1 GCA_017553545.1 Bacteroidales bacterium
AAGTAGATCATGAAGCAGAAACTGATAACCCTCGCCACATGGGTACTGATCGCCTCGGGTGCATCAGCACAGGGCACAAAGACCTTTACCACGGTCAAGGAAATTCCGATTACCAGCGTGAAGAATCAATATCGCAGCGGAACTTGCTGGGACTATGCGACGCTGGGGTATTTCGAGAGCGAGATACTTCGGAAAACAGGCAAGGTATATGACCTGTGCGAAATGTTCGTAGTGAACAAGGATTATCTGGACTGTGCCACCCACTATGTGCGGATGCACGGTTACAGCCAGATTTCGGAAGGCGGTTCCTGCGATGACGTGCTCGAGGTAATCCGCAAGCACGGGATTTGTCCAGAGGAGGCCATGCCCGCTCCCGGGTCGCTTACGGGCGATTCGCTGGCGAATTTCAAGGTATTCTTCCCCGAGTTGGAGCGCATTGTAAGCGGCATTGTCTGGAGTGAAGGCAAGCCGGAATTGAACCGTTTTACTACGGAAGAGCAGGCGCCGCTCCGGAACAAAGCGCCGAAGCCGAATTGGCAGGAAAGCGTGCAGAGCGTCATCGACAAATATGTGGGAAAATGCCCGGAATCTTTTGTCTATGAGGGGAAGACTTACACGCCGCAGTCCTTTGCCCAGAGCCTGGGGCTTGATTTCGACGACTATGTAAGCCTGACCAGCTATACCCATCATCCGTTCAACGAATGGTTCGTCATCGAAGCCCCTTACAAATGGCGTTTGAAGCCCAGCTACAACATTCCCGTCGAGCAGTTGATGACGGTCCTGGACAAGGCGTTGGATGCAGGCTATACGGTGGCCTGGGGCGGAGATGTGTCCGGCAATTTCCTGCGAAAGGAAGGCATCGCGGTGCTTCCGGACGACGTTGTTCCCACCCAGGAACTGCGTCAGAAGCAATGGGACAACTGGGATTTCACTTATGACCACGTCATGCTCATATACGGCAAGGCCGTCGACGAACAAGGCAAGCCTTACTACCTCGTGAAGAACTCCTGGGGAAACAGCGGCCCTTACAAGGGCATCTGGTACATGTCCCGCGACTATATCGCCCTGAACACGACCTACCTGTTCCTCAATCGCAATGCATTACCGAAAGGCTTGCGGAAACAAGTGAAACGCTTATAATTCCCATGAAACAACTCATTGCTATCTGCGGGCTGGACTGCGAGAAGTGCGACGCTTACCTCGCCACGAAGAACAACGACCAGGCGCTTCGCGAGAAGACCGCGAAACTGTGGGCGCAGCTTAACAACGCTCCCATCCTCCCGGAGCACATCAACTGCGAAGGCTGCCGCATGGACGGGGCCAAAACCTTCTTTTGCAGCAACTTGTGCCAGGTACGTCAATGCGCGCTGGGCAAAGGCTTCACTACCTGCGGCGACTGCCCGGACAAAGACACTTGCCCCATAGTCGGCGTGATCTGGCAGTATACTCCCCAGGCGAAAGATAATCTGCAATAGACCTTTGTTAATAGCCGTCGAATGGAAGTGCTTGTACTTTAAGGAGTTATAGGAAATTGCCTGGTTGAAAAAGACCAGGCGATATTATGTAATCAACTATCAATCAGGCGATTCCGTTCGACGGCCCAAACCAGGCTGGGCATTACGTTTTTTTTGATTATCTTTGAAACGAAATGAAACGGACACTGATTCTTCTCGGGACCCTTTTGGGCTTTTCTGCCGGGGTATCTGCGCAGCACGCGCAGTATGTGGATCCCTTCATCGGCACGGCCGGAATGGGACATACTTTTCCCGGCGCCTGCGTGCCTTTCGGAGGCGTGCAGCTTTCGCCGGACACGGACATGATTCCCCACAACATCCTGGGCGAGTATCAGCCGCGTACGTATGAGTATTGCGCCGGATACCAGTATGGCGACAGCACGATTGTCGGCTTCAGCCACACGCATTTCAGCGGCACCGGACATTCCGACCTGGGCGACATCCTGCTGATGCCCGGGACGGGGGAGATCCAATTCGTTCCCGGTACGGCGGATGACCCTGATTCCGGCTATCGGCAGCGCTTCAGCCACGACACGGAGTCGGCGGGTGCGGGCCATTACGATGTCACCCTGGCCGATTCGGACATCCGGGTGGAGCTGACTGCGACAAAGCGCGTCGGCGTCCATCGGTATACCTATCCCCGGGGCGAAGAAGGGCATCTGATCCTGGACCTGGACCATGGCATCTACAATTATGACGGCAAGACGCTGTGGGCGGAAATCCGTGTGGAGAGCCCGACGCTCGTCACGGGCTACCGCATCACGAACGGATGGGCGAGGACCAACTATACTTATTTCGCGATGGAGTTCTCGCGGCCGGTCCTGGAATACGGCTGCAAGGATAAGGCGCCGGCCTATTACCAGGGCGGCTACGGACGGTATTCCCGGATGGACGATTTCCCGGAGATGGCGGGCCGGAAACTGGTGGCCTGGTTCAAGTTCGATACGGCCGACAACCCAGAACTAACTGTCAAGGTTGGTGTTTCCGCGACCGGAACCACGGGCGCGCTGAAGAACCTGCGCGCTGAGGCGGAAGGGAAGTCCTTCGATACCCTGCGGCAAGAGGCGGAAGAGGCCTGGGAAAAGGAACTTGCCTGCATCGACATCGACGGTACCGAAGCAGAAAAGAAAATGTTCTATACTTCGCTGTACCATACGATGATCAATCCGTCGGTGTATATGGACGTAGACGGTCTCTATCGCGGGCTGGACCACGAACTGCACCAGGCTGAAGGATTTACGAACTATACCGTTTTCTCGCTGTGGGATACGTACCGGGCGGAGCATCCGCTCCTGGCCCTCCTCAAGCCCCGTCAGGCGGAGGACATGATTGCGTCCATGCTGAAGCATTATGAGCAAAGCGTCCATCACATGCTGCCCGTCTGGAGCCACATGGCCAACGAGAACTGGTGCATGACCGGCTACCATAGCGTGTCCGTGCTGTCGGACGCCATCGTCAAAGGATTGACGGTCGATGGCGAAGAAGCCCTGGAAGCCATGGTCTCCACCTCATCCATTCCGTGGTACAGCGGGCTGGGGGAATATATGGAACTGGGTTATGTCCCGCTGGAGAAAACGTCCACCGCCGCCAGCAATACGCTGGAATATGCCTATGACGACTGGACCATCGCCGCGGCTGCGGAAAGGCTCGGGAATGAAACACTGGCCCGGAATTATCGTTCAAGGTCGGCTTATTACAAGAACGTCTATGACCCAGCCATCGGCCTGGCCCGTCCGCGTCATCGCGACGGTTCCTTCAAGGAGCCCTTCGACATCAAGCAGACGGTCGGCCAGGGTTTCATCGAGGGCAACTCCCTGAACTATTCATTCCACGTGCCCCAGGACGTGGGCGGGCTGATGCTGCTCATGGGCGGGGACAAAAGGTTCATCGCCAACCTGGACGAACTCTTCGGCAGCGACCTGCCGGAGTACTGCTATGCCGACAATGAGGACATCACGGCCGACTGCCTCCTGGGCGGCTATGTCCATGGAAATGAGCCCAGCCACCACATCCCTTACCTGTACGCCTGGACATCCGAACCCTGGAAGACCCAGTATTGGGTGCGGGAGATCGTGGACCGCTTCTACAGACCGGAGATCCGGGGCCTGGGCGGCAATGACGACTGCGGCCAGATGAGCGCCTGGTACATCTTCACGGTGCTCGGCTTCTATCCGGTCTGTCCGGGCACGGAC
>JAFZKT010000078.1 GCA_017553545.1 Bacteroidales bacterium
AAGGAAATCGCCTTCATCATCGCCGGCCGCAACGCCTTCAAGGAGGCCTTCCGCAACGCCGGTCCCAAGATCCTGGAACCCATCTACAACGTGGACATCATCACCCCCAACGAGTATGTGGGCCCCTGCATGAGTGACCTCAACACCCGCCGCGGTATGATCATGAACCAGGATATGGACAAGGGCTTCACCGTGCTGCACGCCCGTGTGCCGCTGGCAGAGCTCTACCGCTACTCCACCATCCTGAGCTCCCTCACCGGTGGTTCCGCCACCTTCCAGATGAAGTTCGCGGAATACGTCCAGGTGCCGGCCGAAGTCCAGACCAAGCTGCTGGCCGAATACGCCGCCCAGGAGCAGGAAGAGGACTAAGCGTTGCACACAAGTCGCTGATAATCAGCGAATAATAAAAAATCGGTTATGCAATCCGCATAACCGATTTTCTTTTACTTATTGATTTACAGCTTTTTAGCTGCTGCAACCTTACAGTTTCTCCGCAGCCTCCACCGCCTTGAAGTAGCGGTAGCTGGAGACCTTCACCTCGCTGATGGAATTTTCGTCGCAGACGATGGTACCGGCGGGGTGGTTCTGCAGGCCGCTCAGGGTGCAGTAGTGGCTCATGGGGCCTTCGATGGCGTCCTTCAGGGCGCGGGCTTTCTTGGAGCCGAAGGCCAGGATGACCACTTCCTTGGAGCTGAGCACGGTGGCTACCCCAACGGTGAGGGCCTGGGCCGGAACGGCCGACGGATCCCCGCCGAAGAAGCGGGCGTTCACCTCACGCGTGTCCTGGGTGAGGGTGACCACGCGGGTGCGGGAAGACAGCGACGAGAAGGGCTCGTTGAAGGCGATGTGACCGTCTTCGCCCACGCCGCCCAGGAACAGGTCGAAGCCGCCTGCATCCACGATGGCTTTCTCATAGGCGGCGCATTCGGCCACCACGTCCGGGGCGTTGCCGTTGAGGATGTGGATGTTCTCCGGTTTTTCGTCAATCTGGTCGAACAGGTACTTGTGCATGAAGCTGTGGTAGCTCTCCGGGTGGTTTTCCGGCAGGCCCACATATTCGTCCATATTGAAGGAAATCACGTTCTTGAAGGAGAGTTCCCCGGCCTTCACCATGCGGATGAGCTCCGCATAGGTCTCGATGGGGGTGGAGCCGGTGCAAAGGCCGATGACAAAAGGTTTGTCCGTAACGGCGGCCTTTTCCTTAATGCGCCGGGCGATATAATGGGCGGCCCACAGGGAGCCTTCCGCAGCATTGTCGCGAATGATGATTTTCATATACTAGTACAGTTTTAAGAATACTTCCATTGCCTGATATTCCGCCATGCCCAGTTGGTCGTAGAGCTTGGCGGTGTTGGAGGTGCGTTCCTCCGCCCGCTGCCAGAATTCGCGCGGATCTTCGCCCGGGAACGGGACGATGTCCTTCTGCGAGAGGTGGCGGAAGATGGCGTGACGCTTCTTCACTACTTCATCCGGAGACAGCGGAACGGCCATATCCACGCGGCCCAGCTCCCACTCCATCCAGGCGCCGCGGTACAGCCACACGTGCGTCTTGGCGGTCCAGGCCACCTTTTCTTCCTTCAGCTGCTCCAGGGCTTCCAGGGCGGCTTCCGTGCACACGCGGTGAGTGCCGTGCGGGTCCGCCAGGTCACCGGCCATGAAGATCATATCCGGCTTCAGCTCATTCATCAGTTTCTTGATGATGTCTACATCGGCCTGGGTGCGCGGATTCTTCTTGATGCCGCCGCTCTCATAGAACGGGAGGTTCAGGAAGTGCACGTTGGTATTGTCGTTCAGGCCGAAGGAACGCACGGCGCCGCGGGCTTCGCTGCGGCGGATGGCGCCCTTCATTTCCAGCAGGGCGCGGGGTTCCGGCTGACCGGGAACCTTGCTCTCCACGATCTTCTTCACTTCCTCGAATTTATCCGCAAAGCCCAGCTGGAAGGCGCAGTCCATGTGCTGGAGCACTACGTCGTCGTGCACGGCCACGTTGCCGGAGGTCTCATAGGCCACGTGGACGTCGTGTCCCTGGGTGGCCAGGCGGATGAAGGTGCCGCCCATCGAGATTACGTCGTCGTCCGGGTGCGGGGAGAAGATGAGCACGGTCTTCGGGAAGGGTTTGGCCGCGACGGGGCGCGTGCTGTCGTCGGCGTTGGGCTTGCCGCCCGGCCAGCCGGTGATGGTATGCTGGAGGTCGTTGAAGACTTCGATGTTGATCTTGTCGAACTTGCCGACCTTCTCCAGAAGCTCGCCCAGACCGTTGTTCAGATAGTCCTTTTCCGTGAGTTTAAGGATGGGTTTGCCGGTCACCTGGCACAGCCACACCACGGCCTTGCGGACGAACTTGCGCGTCCAGTCGCAGGGGCCGACAAGCCAGGGAGCTTCGCTGCGGGTGAGGAGGCTTGCGGCGCCCTCGTCCACGAAGAAGGAAATATGGTCGTGCGCCTGCAGCAGGGAGGCGGGGCAGTCCTGCGTGGCGGGACCTTCGGCGATGGCCTTTACGGCCGATGCCTTATCCTCGCCCCAGGCCATCAGGATAATCTTCTTGGCGCTGAGCATGGTGCTGATGCCCAGGGTGATGGCTTTGTCCGGGGTGGCGGCTATGTCGTGGCCGAAGTTGCCGGACTGGCGCTTGCGGGAAGCGTAGGAGAGGCGTACCACGCGGGTGCGGGTCTTCTCATTGGAGCCGGCCTCGTTGAAGCCAACCTGTCCCTGTTCGCCGATGCCGATGACCAGCAGGTCCAGCCCGCGGGCCAGGGCGTCGAACTTGGCGCAGTAGTCGCCCAGGTTTTCCGGAGCCACCGAGCCGTCCGGGATGTGGACGTTCTCTTTCTTGATGTCCACCTTGTCCAGCAGGGCCTTGTGCAGGCGGTTGTTGCGGCTCTGGGCTTCCTCCTTGGAGCAGGGGTAGTATTCGTCGATGGAAACCACCTCCACATTGGCGAAGGACACCTTGCCGGCTTCGCAGCGCCGGGCCAGTTCATTGTACAGGGAGATGGGCGTGGAGCCCGTGGTGAGTCCCAGGCGGAACAGCCCGTCCTTCTTGGCGGCGATGGCGTCCACGATCACGTCCGCGATGGCATAGGATGCCGGACGGGATTCTTCATAGACGTGCGTCCAGATCTTTTCATAGGTGTGGAGAATTCCGGCAGGCAGGTTCTTGTCGATGAGTCCTCCTTCATAGGGAAGCGTAAAGTGTTTACTCATAATTATTTAAGTATTTTGTCGATGCGTTTTAAGTCCCCGTCCGTCGGTTCGGGCTTCACGCCCAGCAGGCGGCACAGCAGGGGATAGATGTCCACGTTGCGGAAGGCGCTCCGCTCCCCTTCCGTAAACGGGGCTTCGTATCCTTCCTTGAAATCCGGCCCCAGCGCCCGAAAGATGACCATCATATCCAGTTCCTTGGGGCTGAATCCGTGGGCGCCGCCGGGTTTGCGGAGGGGATAGCGGTGGAACTGCCAGCCCAGGTCCGGGGCCACGATGATGTCTCCCAGCCGGTCCGACGTTCCGTAATTGAGTTCCGCCGGCACCTCTCCATGTTTCCACACGCTGATGTGCTCCACCTTGGAAAGCCGGTTGTACAGGCTGTCCACATAGCCCTCCTTGACGAAGATGCTGGTGGGGGTGCTGCCCACGGTGCGGATAATCCACTGGTCCGGGACATGGTCCGTCATACAGACGAAGCGCTCCGGGGAAACGTCTTCCATCCCGTGGTCCGACAGCACGATGAAATTGATTCTATCGGCATAAGGCAGGGCCATCAGGCGAAGGTACAGCCCATGGACGATGGCGTCCATCTTTTCCGCGGCCTCCTTGGTTTCGGCCGATATGGGGCCGTAGCCGTGCCCGGTATGGTCTGGTTCGTCGAAATAACCCATTACCAGCCGCGGCCGCTTTTTCTCCGGCAGGCTCATCAGGCGGACAATTTCATCCACCCGTTCCTCGAAGTTCCAGTGGGGTTGCCGGTCCCAGGGCCGATAATAGGTTGGATAGGTGCCCTTGATGGCGATGTCCGACCCCACCCAGTACACGTTGCCGGTTTTTACGCCCTGCTTCTGGGCCGTCACCCAGATGGGTTCGCCCAGGTAATAATAAGGGTCATAGCGGCAGGAGATATCCCCCATGCTGTAGGTGTACTGC
The DNA here is from genome assembly GCA_017553545.1 of Bacteroidales bacterium. Lineage (GTDB taxonomy): Bacteria > Bacteroidota > Bacteroidia > Bacteroidales > UBA932 > Cryptobacteroides. The sequence goes on from JAFZKT010000078.1 coordinate 4,138, forward strand.
TTGCCCGGATCCCAGAACTTGTTGTTCACGATGCCGTGATGGTCCGGTACCAGGCCGGTTGCCAGCGTATAGTGGTTGGGGAAGGTGGAGGCGGGATAGGAAGGCTCCATCCGGGCCGATACCCCCACGCGGGCGAGGGAATCCAGAAAGGGTGTTTCGTAGTATTCGGGGTAATCCCAGCGGAAGCCGTCCAGCGACAAAACGACGGTATAGTTTTGTCCCCTTGCCTGGCGGGATGCGGCGAGCAGAATCGCCAGCAGCAGGATAATTCGTAAGGACTTCCGCATAGCAGACTGTAAAATCATACAAATATAATAAAAAAATGGTACTTTTGTAAGTATGAAAAGAATCCTCACCCTCCTGTTTCTTCTCGTCTGCATCCAGGCGGGAGCCCAAAAAGTTTATCTCTGGCCAGACGGCAAGATGCCGGATGCGCAGACGCACCAGATCGCCGCGATGACCGATGTCTCCAAGGCAGAAGGCTTCCAGGCCGATGCCTGGCGCCGTCCCTACATCGAGTGGATGCCTGCACCGGCAAAAGGTTGCGGCGCCTGTATGATCCTCATCTCCGGCGGCTCCTACAAAGAAACCTGCGACGTGAATCTGGTGAAAATGTGGAACGAGGAACTCACCTCCCTGGGCGTCCAATGCGTGAACCTGGTGTACCGCACGCCCCGCCCGGTGGGACTCCCCATCTACCAGTCGGCCTGGGAAGACGGACAGCGGGCCGTGCGCCTGGTTCGGAAGGAAGCGAAAAAACGGGGCTTCGACCCTGAGAAGATCGGCGTCATCGCCATGTCGGCCGGCGGCCACCTGGGCCTGCTGCTGGGGGCGAATTCCCAGACGCCCGCCTATAAACGCATCGATGCCGTGGACGACATTCCCTGCCATATCAATTGGGCTGTCCTGAATGCGCCCGCCTATGTGACCACGGACGGTGAAGCCGGCTCCCGGGCCGTCTATCAGGGCTACGGACCGGACGTGAAGCTCAGCGAGGTGTTCAAGTTCGATGTAAAAACCTGCCCGATGAGCCTGCATCACGGGCAGAACGACCCTTATTCCCCCAACGGTTCCACGCTGGTGTACCGGCAGCTCCGCCGGATGGGCATTCCGGCCGAGGTTCACCTTTATCCCGGCAAGCGGCACGGGGCCTTCGGCTTCGAGCGGGCCGTGGAGTTTATGACGCAGATGGGCTATCTGGGTCCCGTGGCTCCGGAAGAGAAACTGATGGACCGCTTCGCCTCCAATGATGCCAGGGAAAAGCTTGTTCGTGAAAATGTATGGCCGGACGGAAAGACGCCGGATTTCCGGGAGAACCAGTGCGTGCCCTACATCGAGTGGCATTTTCCCAAGGAGCTGAAGACCACCGCCATCCAGATTGTCTATAGCGGCGGCGGATACCGGGAGAATAACCCTGACAGTTTCGAGGCCGCTCCCGTGAGGCGTTATCTGAACGAAAAAGGAATGACCGTGGTCACGCTGAAGTACCGCACGCCGCGCCCGGAGGGGCTTTCCAAGCACCTCACTGCCTGGCAGGACCTGCAGCGGACCGTCCGCATCGTCCGCTCCAAGGCGGCCTCCTACGGCCTGGATCCGGACCGCATCGGCATTATGGGCGGATCGGCCGGCGGTCACCTGACCCTGCTGGGAACCACTTCTTCGCGGCACAGCGTTTATGTGGGCGTGGACGATCTTGACAAAGTCTCCTGCAAGGTGCAGTGGGGCATCGGCCTTTATCCCGCCTACATCCTCTCCGACGGCCTGGATTGGCATAATACCAGCGGCGGCAACGACGAAGGTCTTGCCTTTGCGCCTGAATTCAGCTTCGACAAAGATACCGCTCCGCTACTGCTCATCCACGGTGACGCGGATCCCTGGGCGGCCGGAAACTCCGTGGCCATCTGGGAAAAGATGCGCGCGATGGGCGTGGACTGCGAGGTGCACACCCTGGCCACCCGGAAACACTGCTTCCAGAAGACGGCGTCGCCCGGAACCGGCTCCTACACCTTCATGGACCGCATCGCCGAATTCCTGCAGGGAAAAGCCTTCTAACCCAATATGAAAAAACTGATAACCTTTCTGCTGGGACTGAGCGTCCTTTGCTTCAGCGTCAACGGATCCCCTGTGTTTACGCGGGTGGAGGCTCTTCCTGCCAGGGCCTGGGAGGCCTCCGAGTGGATTTCGGCGGCCGATATGCCCGTGGTGACGGGGACGGTCCGTTCGGCGGAGAACTGCCGGGCGGCCGACGGTGCCAGCTGGTTCGTCCTCAGACAGGCCAATTCCGCCCAGGTAGTGCGTGCCCGCTGGATGACCACCGCCCTGGGCGTATATGAACTCTATGTGAATGGAAAACCCGTTGGCCGGGAGTTCCTGAAACCGGGATTCACGCACGTCGCCAAAACCCGTAACAGTTTCACCTATGACATCACGGACGCATTCCAGAAACAGAAGGGGTGGGGAAATGTCCTTGCCGCGGAGGTTACGCCCGGCTGGTGGGCCGACAAAGTGGTCACCCCCAGCGGTCACGAAGGAATGATCGGCCGTAAACCCGCCTTCCGCAGCGTACTGGAACTGACGTACGCCGACGGAAGCACGGAATACATCGGCACGGATACCCTGCGCTGGACGGCCGGCGTGGCCGGTCCCGTGACGCACGCGGCCATTTACGACGGCGAGGAATACGACGCCCGCCTGCGCCCAGGTTATGAATCGCCGCTTGGTACGCCGGAGATCAACCGGGAATTCTCCGGAGAAATCATTCCGGCCGCCGGCGCGGAAGTATATCTTCGCGAAGACATCAGTTTGAAACCCGTCCTTGCCTATGTTTGGGAAAAAGTGGAGGGGCAGGATAGCCTGGCTTACGGAAAAGTGGTTGTCAAGCGAAGGTATCCGAAGGGGCGTGACATCAAGTTGAATGCGGGTGAAACCCTCATCGTGGACTTCGGCCAGAACGCCTCCGCTGTTCCCTTCTTCGTATTCAAGGCCCAGGAGGGCGTTACCCTTACCTGCCTCCCTGCAGAACTGCTGAACGACGGGAATGGCGCGAAAAGCCGCGGGATGGACGGCCCCGAGGGCAGCGTCCACCGCACCAATCTCCGCACGCCGGATGAGGGGATGCGCCTGGTTTACACTTTCGGCCCCGGCGGGAAATGGGCCACCTATCATCCGCATTTCACTTTCTTCGGTTACCGTTTCATCTCCGTTACGGCCACGGGACCGGTGCGCATCCGCAGCGTGGAATCCATCCCTGTCACATCCATAACAAAGCCCATGGAAACAGGGAAGATGGAGACGGGCTTCAAGCCCATTAATCAGTTAATTTCCAATACGGTCTGGGGTCAGCTGTCCAACTATCTTTCCGTCCCCACGGATTGTCCGCAGCGAAACGAGAGGGCCGGCTGGACGGCGGATACGCAGGTGTTCACCCAGACGGGCGCCTTCTTCGCCAACACGGACGCTTTCTTCCGCAAATGGATGCGGGACATGCGGGATACGCAAGGCCCGAATGGGGCATTCATGGCTGTGGCGCCACCTGCCGGCTTTGGCAGCAATCCCATGCGTTTCGGCTGGTCGGATGCCGGAATCATCGTCCCCTGGACTGTGTGGAAGCAGTTTGCCGACAAGGAGATCGTTGAAGAGAACTGGGAAGCGATGGTGCGCTATATGAACCACGTGGCCGAAACCCGCTACGACCATCGTTTCATCGGTCCCGAAACCGGGAACCAGCAGTATGCGGACTGGCTCAGTTATGAGCCCCTGGAAACCAGCGGCCGCGCAGCCTTTATCCCCGGCTCCAAGCCCCGCACTCCGCTGCCGGAGGCCGAAGAATACTGGAGCTACCTGGGCGCCTGCTACTGGGCCCTGGACGCCGGGATGATGCGGGATATGGCCGCCGCCATCGGCCGGGAAACCGCCCCTTGGGAGTCCATGGCCGCTGAGGCGAAATCTTATCTGAAAGAGCGTTTCCTCACCCCGGAAGGACTGTTCAAGGTAGATGTCCTGAACACGATGCAGACCCCTGCGCTCTTCGCCCTGAAGACTGGTCTGGTGGAAGGAGAAGCCCGTCAGGCCATGCTGAAACGCCTGCGGGAGAACTTCGCCGCCCACGGGAATTGCCTGCAGACGGGCTTCCTGGGCACATCCATCCTCCTCCAGACGCTCACCGAAAACGGGATGGCCGATGTCGCCTGGGAGCTGGTCTTCCAGCGGAAGTGCCCCAGCTGGCTCTACTCCGTGGATAACGGCGCCACCACCATCTGGGAGCGCTGGAACAGCTATACGCTGGAGGAAGGAATGGGGCCCAAGGGGATGAACAGCTTCAACCACTATGCCTATGGCTGCGTGTGCCAGTGGCTCTGGGAAACCGCCGCCGGCATAGCCAGCGACGCTTCCGCTCCGGGATTCAAGCATATCCTGATGCGTCCTGTCCCGGACAAAAGGCTGGGTTCCATGGAGGCAACCTATAACAGCGTGGCGGGCCTCATTAAAAGCGAATGGCACTATGAAGGAGATACCTGGGTATGGACTTTCACCATGCCGGAAGGTTCAACGGCCAGTGTCACCCTGCCCGGTTCATGTGAGACGAAAAGCTATTCCGCCGGCACCTTCGAAATCCGCCTGTAGCGATTCCACGCCAAGGTGGCGTAGCAGTAGCGCCGGGTGTTTTTCCCCGGAATGAGGTCATAGTGGAAATGCTTCTCTTCGGAGTGTTTCCGTAAAGTATCCAGATCTCCGTAACCGGGCGCGGCCCATACCACACCCCGGTTGTAGGCGGTGGCCGCCAGGCGCACCTGCTCTTCTATCGGAAGCGTTTCCAGCCCATCCTGTGTCCATTCCCCGGCTTTGTTATAGGAGCCGTAAGTGGAATAGAGCAGCCGCAGGAAAACCCCCACATAGATATCCTGCCACTCCTCTTTCTGCAGCCGGGAAATGCGGATGCGGCGCGCGGTGGCGTTGTCGGCCGTGTCGAACCAGAGTTCATACTGCCGTGCCAGGCCGCTTCGCATCCACGCTTTCTCCAGCGCCTCCACGAAGGATGGTTTCATCTGGTACAGGCCGATGGAAAAGTCCGGTCCGCCCCCGGTGGTGATATAAGTGCCGTAATTGACGGCCGTCTCCAGCACGTCCTGCAGCCCGGAATAGCGCTCCGTTTCCGGATACACGACGGCATCGGCCATCAGCGGATCCACGTCGAAGCTGCGCCAGACATCATAACGGTCAGCGCCCCCTTCCGAGGGCACTGACAGCAGAATCAAGGCCGATATTAAAGCATGTAGGTGCAAAGAATCACCTGATACTTGGCGTCGTCATCGCTCGTCCGGGTAATGAGCCATTTGAGCAGGTTGCCGTCTTTCTTCCAGGCGGTAGGGAACACCTGGTCGCCTTCCGGCATCTGAAGATAACCGCCGTCGGCGTTGTAGAAGACCTTGCGCTGGCCGTCGGAGGAAGTCCAGGTGGTGCTCACGGGCGCGCCGGCGTCCTTCTTCTTGCCATTGAGTTTCTTGAATTCGTCGTTCGTCACGGGGATCCAACTGCCGTTCACATAGTGCGTGACTACGCCGTCCTCATCCATCGAGTAGATGTGCTTTCCGGAGACGATGGCGTCGAAGTCCGCCTGTCCGAAGACGGAGAATTCCGGCCACCAGATGCCGTGCCCTGCGGGCAGGTTCACCTCATTGACAATCTCTTCCTTCCACATCGGGGGATAGTCCGAAGGGAACTCGCTGTAGGCATCGGCCAGGATGTCGCCGGCGATGATGACCATATTCAGCGGCTCCCGGTAGAGGGCGCACTCCGGGATTACGCCGTCGGCAATGGCCTGGCGGTTCACCTTGATAATCTTCGGAAGGGCTTCCTTCTGGGCGTTGAAACGTTTCTGGACGTCGGCCACCCAAACCTTCGCGGCCCGTTCGCGGTAGCTCATGATGAGCTTGAGGGCCTGAAGGTACAGGGGATTATAGACGGAGGGATCCGTGGTCTTGTAAATTTTCTCCTTGATGGCCAGCACTTTCTTGCGCTCGCCGGCCGCGAAGGAATAATCCGCATCCTCTTTCACCTGCGGGAAGCAGGCGATGATGTTTTCCTCATACTGGCGCAGTTTGTTCTGCATTTCCATAATGGGGGCCATCTTCTTGTTCGCATTTTCCTGCACTTCCATCACGGCGCCCATGCTGCCCATCATGCTGCGGGATGCCTTCATATTGGCGTCGCGAAGCTCGCCTTGCAGTTTGTTCTGGAAAGCGGCGGCTTCCTTCTTGAAGGCAGGATCCCCAGCCGCCTGTGCTTTCTGATAGGCTTCGCTCTTCTTCTGCAGGGCGACGCTCTTCGGACTGGGCTTGTCCGGGTTCTTCTGGCTCATCTGCTCGCGGGCGGCGTCTTTCACTTCGGCGACGGTGACACCCATGTACTTGTTGATCCCGGCGGCGTTGCGGTCATAGACGGAGAACTGGGCCTGCAGCGTCTTGGCACTCATTTGGGCCATCAGCTCATCTTCGCTCATATTCTCGTATTTGGCTGCATCGGCCTCCATGGCGTTCACGTCCACTCCACCCAGCATGGCGGCGGCAATTTTGTCCGAAACGCGTTGCTGGTCCGCCTCGGAGGCATTTTCATCCTGGAGGATGGCCAGTTCCGCGTCCGTAAGGCCGAAGGCGCTCTTGAGGGCGTCGTTGACCTTGTTACGCCATAGTTCGGTTTCCTCTTTTTCGCAGGTGCTGTCCTGGTTCAGTTCTTCCGCCCGCAGCGTGACGGCCTTGAGGGCTTTGTAGTATTCTATCTGCTTGGATTCCACCGGGTTGATGAGGTCCGCGGCCGACGGAACGGCGGGGAATTCGTTCATCAGGGGGATGGGGAATTTGGCCGATGACGGCGTCACGGGCCCGTCCCAGCCGAAGGTGCTGGCGCGCCGCTTGGGAAGCGCCTGCTCGCCGGTGACCACGGCGTTGGGGTCATCGCTGCGCACGGCCTCGTCATCCCCGACTTGTTCAGGGGTCTCCTCACTGATACCTATGGCGCTGCCCATGGCCTGGGCGGCTTGTTCCTTCAATCTGCCCAATAAACCCTGGGCATCCGCCTGGCTGCCTGCCAGCGCCAGAACGGATAATGCAATAAGAAATCTTTTCATACTACTTTTTTACAAATTCCACTCTGCGGTTCTTCGCGCGGCCTTCGTCGGTGGCGTTGCTGGCGATGGGGGCGTGCGAGCCCTTGCCCACGGGGGTGAGGCGGGCGGCGGCGATTCCCTGGTCCACCAGGGCGGCCACAATGGCCTCCGCCCGTTTCTGGCTCAGCGGATCGTTCACTTTATCGCTGCCGGTGGCGTCGCAGTGACCCTGCACTTCGAATTCCAGCGCGGGATTCTCCTGCATCAGTTTGGCGATACGGTTGATCTCCACCATGGATTCCGGTTTAAGGTCGGCCTTGCCGGTCTCGAAGGTGATGGCATAGGTGATGATCTTACCGTCGTTCATCAGGCGGTCATACAGCGGAACGGCGCCCTTGGCGATGCGGACGTTGGTGATGATGCCATATTTGTAGTTGCCCTGATGGTGGAACCAGAAATGGGTGGGGACCTTGGTGTTGGGGATGTTGACCACACGCACGCCGTTGACATAACCCTTCAACGCACGTTTGTTGAAGGACCAGGCGAAGTGGTTCCAGCCTTCTTTTTGCGGGGAGTCCGCCGTGTCCATATGGAGTGCTTTCTCTCCGCGGACATTGTCCCCGCCATTGGGTTTCTCGAAATCCCAGGTAAGGTTGGAGCCCAGGTCGCCCGAGCGATACCAGTAGGTGCTCCATCCGGTATAACCGTTCCAACATTCAATATCCGGATTGCCCAAGCAGAATTCCAGGGTATGTTCACCGATGTCTCCGGAGGAAACATCCGTATAAAGATCATATTCGATGGTGAAGACATCCGGCAGGAAATGGGTCGGGTCCTTCATCAGGGGCTTGACTTCCCCGTAACCGTCGTCCGTAAAGCAGATGCCTTTCCGGCCGTCCACTTCGCCTACTTCGGCGTAACCGTCCATCAGATCCCACTGGGACGGGAATTCGCCCATTTTCTCATTCTCGAACGTATCCTCGAAGATGATTTCATCACCGGGAACGAAGTCGCACTTGGCGTAACTGGTTGCAGTCTGCTTCTTGGGCTTTGCCGGTTGCGCACCGGGCTTCTTGGCGCCGCATTCGTCGCAGAAATTGCCGGTATTGCCTTCCTTGCCGCATTCCTCGCAGGTCCAGCCGGCCACTGCGGGTGCCGCCGCCTCTTCTTCAACCATTTCCACCGGGGCCTCTTCCTCTGCTTTTTTCGACTTTTTGTCTTTCTTCTTTCCCCACTTGCCGTCCAGGATGTTGTTCACACCCTGTTCCACTTTGCCGCTCAGATTGTTTTCCGCGGCGCTTTTGGCTTTTTCACCCAGCCGTTCTAAAAGGCTCTGGGCACTGGCCGTCCCGGCCATAAGAGCCAGAACAGCGATAATTGCAATGGTTCGTTTCATCATTTTTTTCGTGGTTTACCTTACGTAAGGTACAAAAACTTCGTTTAAATACATAAATAATATGTATTTTTGTGCAAAAGATAGATAAAATGAAACGTTTTCGCATTATTTTGCTGTGCCTGCTGGTTTCCCTGCCGGCCCTTGCAGCTTCTCCTTCCAATCTGATTTACGGTCCATGGGTGAGCAACGTCTCCGAGACGGGCTTCACCGTGCTCTGGGTGACGGAAAAACCCTCGCTGGACTTTGTGGTCGTGGCTCCCGATGACGGATCGGCCTTTGAGAAACAGAACCGTCCGAAGTATTATCAGGAGGCCTATGGAAGGCGGGTGAGCGGGCGTTTCCACAGTGTCCGTATCGACGGCCTGGAACCCGGGACCAGCTACCGCTACCGCGTGGTGGGGCAGGTGATCAAGGACGACAGCAGCCCCTACCGCATCTCCTACGGACCCACGCGGCAGATTTCACCCAAGCAGGACGCCAGCGTGCGCACCCTGTCCTCATCGGCCGCCGTCTGCCGTTTTTCGGTGCTGAACGACATCCATTACAATGACGCCCGCTATATGGCGCTGGCTTCGGGAATCGATGTGCCGGCCACGGACTTTCTCATCCTGAACGGAGACATCGTCTCCTATTGCCAGGAAATTGATACGGTAGCCAAACACTGCATTGTCCCCATTGCCGCCCAGGCCGCCCGTCTGCCGCTCATCTATGCCCGCGGCAACCACGAGGGCCGCGGCCGGGACTTTGACAAATTCTACGGCCTGTTCCCCACTTCCACCGGCGAATTCTGGTACAGCTTCCGGCAGGGCCCGGCGGCTTTCATCGTGCTGGACGCCGGCGAGGACAAGCCGGACAGCAGCCACGAATACGCAGGCCAGGCCGACTATGACCCTTGGCGTCTGCGCCAGACCGAGTGGCTGAAAGAGGCCGTGAAGGATCCCGCGTTCGCGTCGGCCCCCGTGAAAATCTGCATCATGCATGTTCCCACGGTGAAATTCAGGGACAGCTGGTATTCAGAGGTGTGGATTACGGAAAACTGGACGCCCATCCTGGAAGAGGCCGGAATAGACCTCATGCTCAGCGCCCATCACCACAAATGGATCTGCAGTCCCGCCGGGGCCGACGGCAAGGCTTATCCCGTGCTGGTGAACAGCAACCTGGAGCGGATGGACGTTGAGGTGACACTCGGCAATATCTTCGTGAAGACCTACGACGAAGCCGGGGCCCTGGTTCATCAGTGGGAGAAATAGCCTAGTCCATGGACTGCTCCGTACGCCCCGACAGGAAAAGCATCCTGGCGTATTCTTCGGGCGTGACGGAAGCGAAGAAGTAGTTCACGGGGTTGCAGAACCGGCCGTCGTGGAGAACTTCGAAGTGCAGGTGCGGGGACGGGAGAGAGGGTGACGTGCCCACGGTGCCAATCCGCTGTCCCTGTTTCACGCGGCTTCCCTGTTCCACCAGCACATCCCCCAGCAGGCAGTAGCGTGTGACGTAACCGTTGCCGTGATTGATTTCCACGGTGTTTCCGAAACCCTTCCGGGACATATTTACACTGGTGACGGTACCCCGTGCCGCCGCAAGGACGTCGGACCCTTCCGGCGCAATCATGTCCAGTCCGTTGTGCTGGACGGACAGCTTATAGACGGGATTGTATTTGAGCCCTACCGAAGCGCCCGTCTGCACATAGGAGTAGTCGTGCAGGGGCAGTGACAGGGGCGGAATGCTGTCCTTGCTGCGGGCGGCGAGGGCGAATACTTCCTCGAAGGCGGCGTCTATCCCGCGGGCCTTCTCCATCAGGCGGGCCGATGAAACAGCGTCCCCTTTTTCCGGATGGGCGCCGTCGTCGGCCGAGGGGACATCGGCCTTGAAAAGACACCGGTAGATGTCATTGTCCTTGACCTGGAGGTTTGCAATGACGTCCTCGATGAGGGCGGTCTTTTCCACCATGGCATTATAGCGTTCCTCGTAGAGACGGTTTTCTTTCTGAAGCCGTTTTTCCTCCGGAGTGGAGAAGACCAGCGAGAAAAGAATGTAGAACAGCACGGCCGCCGAGACCGAAAGGGCCACGTAGCGGAAAATCCACATCAGGATGCGGTATATGAGGCTGTCTTTTTTCATTTCTCGGGTTTGCGGACCAGGGTGAAATAGTCTTCCGGCGAAAGACTCATGTCAAAGTAGTGCGCCGGATTCACGAAATCCTTGCGATATAGCACTTCGTAGTGCAGGTGCGGGCCGGAGGAGCGACCGGAATTGCCGGATGCGCCGATACAGTCTCCGCGGTTGACTTTCTGCCCCTGTACAACATCGATTCGGGACAGATGGGCGTAGCGGGTCTGATAACCGAAACCATGGTCCAGGATGACGTTCAGGCCGTAGCCCTTCTGGGGGTCCGCCTCCACTTTGGCCACTACGCCGTCGCCGGTTGCGTAAACGGGATTCCCGGGGTGGCAGGCGAGGTCCATCCCGGTGTGCATCTTGCTGTAACCGCCGAAAGGGTCCGACCGGTAGCCGAAGGGGCTGGAGAAGTGATAGGTGCCGGGTTCCGTGCTGATGGGCGGAATGGCGGGGATGTGGGCGGCCCGGTCACCGGCCGTCCGCTGCAGATGCTCCACCTCATCGAAGGATTCCGACTGGATGCTCACCCGTTTTTCCAGCACGTCCACCCGCCGGACGATGTCCAGTACGCCGGTTCCCAGCAGTTCGTCGTAACGGTTCTCTCCGCCCAGGCCTGCCAGGCGTACGCCCTGCGGCACCTCGTCCATGCCGTAAACGGACCGGTAAATCCGGTCATCCCGCTCTTCCAGCTGGGCCAGCTGGTCTTCACAGCGGTCCAGCTGACGGCCGATTTCGTCGAAACGTTCACGCCAGACGATGTTGCGGGATTTCAAAAGATTGGTTTTCGGCGGTGTTCCGCCCATCACAGGGACATAATAGACCATGTAGAGGATAAACAGCGCCAGCCCCGTTCCAAAGATGAGACTCATTTCCCACCAGGGGGCCCTGCGGGTCTCCCGGATTTCAATGTCCTGAACTGCGTGTTTCTCCTCTTTCATTATTTATGGCAGGTCACGTTCCCTTGTGCAGGGTGTTTTCCGCAATATTAGCAATTATTTGCCTAACATACAAATCCACGGCCGGTTCCTCCGGATTGGATTATTACAGAAAATAACCTATATTTGTGGACGTTATTAATAAAACTGCTATGAAAAGATTCTTTATCTCGGCGCTTATCGTAATTTCGGCGATAATCGCGCTGTCTGCCTGCGGAAGGTCTGCCAGTGTCAAAGCTATTCCGGACGACACCTTCTTCGCAGTGAAAATCGCTCCGGGAAAACTGATTGACCAGGCAGGTATTCAGGGGAACAAGGATTTGCTGAAGATTCTTGACCAGAGTTTAGGCAAGGAAGAATACGCTATGGTCAAGAAGATCGTCGAGGATCCGTCCAGCACCGGCGTGAAGGTAAAGGATGAGATAGTCCTTGCCGTCACTCCGGATTATCCGCTCCTGATCATTCCGCTTTCCTCGGCGGACGATTTCGCTAATTTCCTAAAAAAGACAGAAGTGACCGTCCATAACGGGAAGGACGAAATCCTGTATTATGTCGGCGGGGATGACCCCGACTATGTCCAGGGAATCCTGATGAAAAATCTGGCGGTAATGTCCCTTGATCGTTACGCGGAGGCTACCGAACTCAAGGAAGCCGTCAGCGGTGAGGTGAACATTAAAGATGACGCCTTTGACAAGTTTGCTTCTACAAGCGATCCTTTTGCATTCTGGTTCAGCATGGATGCGCTTGCCAATATGCCCAAGAAGAGCAGAATGTACGATTCTGATTTTCGGGAGCTCAAGGCTCTTGGAAATTCCAGCGTTTTTGGCGGTATCAAGTCTGAAAAGGGAGAGGCTACGCTCTATGTGAGACCCTACCTCGACAAGGACCTCATGGATGATATGATGGCCGATGTTTCCTTAAAGGATCTCATTGTCAGCGGCTCCGACAAGTATTTCAAATATATGCCGGAGAATCCGCTTTTCGTCATCAATGGCGCAATGCCCGATTTAAAGAAAATCCTGGAGAACCCGCAATTCGGCTATCAATTTGAAGAGGCCCTTGATGAACTCGGCCTGTCAAAAAACGACGTGAAAAAGATGGGGGGAGGCACATTTACACTGGCGGGCAATGCCAAGGACGTGGAGATACGTTCGTCCTATTATTCCGATACGCCCGATTTTCATGCCGATCCGTCCTTTGCGATGGCCATCGAGTGTGATGAAAAGGTTTTCCGCACAATTGCCAACAAAGTGGATTTGCCGAAACAAAATGGCGCTTATTACATTGAGGTCGATCCGTCCGGTTATTTTTTCTATGAAGACGGTGCTATAATCTTCATGACCGAGGATCTCTACAGGAAGAGCAGGGGGAGTGAACTTCCCGATAATCTTGCCGGCAATTCCCTTCGGAAGAAAGTCGCCGATTACGGCATGCTCCTTAATTTCCAGGCGCCGGAAGTAAAGAAACTTGTAAAAGCCTTACTTGAAAGAGAGTATCTCCCGTCCGCGGTAGTGAAGCTGGTCTCCAATTTCTTCGCCGATCTGGATGTCGCGACGCTCGAAGTCACGTCCAAGCCTGAAATCCGCGTGACAATCAAGTCCAACTCCCGGGAATATTTCCCCAAGCTGATAGTGGACATGATTCTTGCCGCGGGTAAGGCAATGAATTAACCCATGCGGGAAATATCCCTCAAGAAGGTCATTCCCTCCTTTTTGGAGGAGCTCAATCCCCTGGACTTCCACAGTGAAGTCTGGGGGAATGAGATTTCTTTCCGGAAGGGCGGGTCCTATCTGATCAAAGCGGCCTCGGGGCGTGGCAAGACGACGCTTCTGGGTGAGCTGATAGGGTTAAGGACAGACTATACGGGCGATATTCTCTTCGATGGAGAAAAGGTTTTCGGCTTTTCGCACAACAGGTGGGCGGCCGTCCGGAGTGCGTCTTTCTCCACCATGTTTCAGGATCTGCTTCTCTTCGACGAGCTTACCCCCCTGGAGAATGTCCGTATCAAGCCCATGGCCCGCGCCGTTTCCGATACGGAGGTCCGGGAGATGCTCGGGCGTCTTGGGATTGGCAATAAGGCCAATGTAAAGGTGCGTCGGCTCTCCTTCGGGCAGAAGCAACGGGTGGCGTTTGTCCGGATGCTCTGCCAGGATGCGGATTTTCTTCTGATGGATGAGCCTGTGAGCCATCTGGATGCGGCCAATTGTGAGATTATGGCCGCGATGCTGGCCGAACGGGTGGGGAAGGACGGAGCCGGGGTGATAATCACCTCCATCGGCCGGGATCTTCCTTACAATTATGACAAGGAGATTCATCTATGAAACGGCTGTTATACAAGGTACTCCTTGCGAAATTGAGCCCGCTGCAATTTGCGGGATTCGTCCTGGCCAATATCATAGGGGCCACGATTATCTTGCTCGGTGTCCGGGCCTATGCGGATTTTTCGGCCACCATGGAGGACCCCGAGGGTGCCATTGCCAATAATTATCTTGTCATCGCCCCTTCGGTGACGGCCGTAACTACCGCCCTGCAGGCCACCGGCATGCAGTCTCATCCCAATACCATCTCCCAAGAAGAGGTGGAAGCCATTTCCGCCCATCCCGGAGTGGAATCGGCCGGCGTATTCCGCAGCGCCAATTTCCAGGTGAACGCATCCTTTGTCCTGGGCGGGAATGCCTGGGAAACGGTGATGTTCGTGGAATCCGTCCCCGACGAATTCCTGGACCTCAATCTGGAGGACTGGACGGCCGACCTGGACGGCTCCGTTGTCCCCATCGTCCTTCCCCGGCCTTACCTGAACGTGCTCAATTATGCGGTGTCGGCCTCACGCGGGGATATCCCGCAGATTGGGGAGTCCCTGGTCACGGCCGTTCCCATGACCCTGGAATTCAGGGGGAACCATCACACCGGGTACTACAGGGCCAGGGTGGTGGGTTTCACCGACAGAATCAACACAATCCTGGTTCCGGACGATTTCCTGGCCGCCGCCACCGAAGTGTATTCCGAGCCAGGGACGGTGCCGCCGGTCAACAGGATGATCATCAAGCCGAACGGCAAGGATGACGACGGCCTTCTGCGTTACCTGGCGGACAACGGCTACAAGTTCGACGGGGCCGACACAGATTCGTTCAAGGTGGTCACCCTGGCAAAGGGGATAGCTGTATTCGCCATCATCCAGGGCCTTCTGATTTCGCTGCTCGCCTTCTTCCTGCTGGTGGTCAGCATCCACCTCCTGATTGAAAAGAACCGTGAAAAGAACGCCACGCTGCTCACCCTCGGCTATACCCGCAAGGCCATAAGCCGTCCGTACATCGTGGCCTCCATGACCCTGAATGCCGTGTCGCTCGCGCTGGCGACGGTGCTCTCAGTGTGGCTGTACCGTTATTTCGAGGGAATCCTCGTCAGTTATAATCCGGACTTCGAGGGCATCGGCCCGGGCGTCACCCTCTCCGTTGCCGCCGTCCTGTTTTTTGTCTTCTCCGGAATCCATTATCTTCTGGTCAGAAGTCAAGTCAAGGACGTTGCGTCGTAATTGTATCTTTTCATAAATATCGTGACCTTTGCTGTGGCCGGTGCCCAGGTGCGCTATCGCGGCAGCATCGAGTTGGATCTTGGCAGCGGGATTGCCCGTGATTATGAAGGAGAACCCTATGGTGAGCAGCACGCCATAATGCCAGTAACCGTCCACGGTATCGAGATCAACGAAAGATGGACGGTGGGACTCGGCGTGGGAATAGGCCCCTCAATGCTATATACGCAGGAGATTGGTGATATAACGTTTTCCCCCGTCATCAGTTATTTTCTTCACGTGGATTATGCTTTCTTGAAAGAGCATAAATGGCGTCCCTATGTGGCCGCAAGGCTTGGTTCGCTGGTTTCCGATGCCGGGTCTTCCGTTACCTTTTTAATCCCTGCGTTCGGCGCCGGCGTAAGGCTCAGCAATCGCTGGAATTTCGGTATGATGTACCGCAATTGCCGGGTGTTAGAGTTGGCCGCCAATAACTGGCACATCGTCTCCCTCCAGTTCGCCTGGCGCTTTTAAAAAGAAGAAACAGCGCCAGTCCCGTCCCGAAGATGAGCGCCCTGGACTGTGTGTTCTATTTCTATTTATTGAACGTCATATCCCAGTCGGTCTGCAGACCGGCCATGGAATTGAGCAGTTCTTTCACCAGGGAGTCATAGTTGTCCTTGTCCCAGCTCTTCGGCGGGGCCCACTGCATCTGACGCTTGGGGCCGGGTTTGAAATGCAGTCCCCTGAAGAGTTCGCCGGGGATGCTGGTATCCTCGTTTACAGACATAAAACCGTCGCTCTGTTTTGTGGCGGGATAGTTGTCGGAGAGGATCCAACCCCTCTGCGGATGGAAGCGCTCCAGGTCCCCGAAGACGCATTCGCCGGTGGCGGGGTCAAACGACGTGAGTTCCACGCGGTATCGGCCCCGGGAGAGGCTGCCCCAGGTCCGGTATCCCATCATCAGTTCGATGAAGAGGGCCGCCATCGGGTCTTCCTTGCCCAGAGAGATGCCGCTCACGAGCCACTGGCCGCCGTCCATCACCAGGTACTGCCTGTCGCCGTCTTTGATGATGCCGGAAACCCTCATGGGCACGAAGAACATCTTGCAGGAAAGGGTGGACTGCTTGCCGTTCACCTTCTGCTTGACGGTAATTACTTCTTCGCCGTCCAACATACAGGAGAAGATGCCGGAGGTGTTCTTTCCATAAGGGGAATCGATATCTTTCCCGGCGCTCAGTTCCATATAGGCATCATAGACCAGGTGGTATTCGCCGTTGTTTACGGAAATATCCTGATGAGCGCTGAACGTGCCGGTGTTTTTCACTTCCTCAATCTCATCCTGCTTCACGAAATATCCCACCACCGACACATCCTTGCCCCCGATGGTAAACTCGCCGGCTTCGCTCATTTCCACGCCCTGGGTTTCGCACTGGAAGCCCGTGAAGGCCCATTTTTCGTTCGGGGTGGCGTTCAGTTTCACATTGTCCCCCTTGTAATACTGTCCGCCGCCTTTCACGCTGCCGCCTTCTGCCGGTTCTGCCCGAACGGTCACGGTGTAGGCCTGCCTGGCGGTATTTTTGGGGCCGATGGGGGGGTCCTTTATGGGGTCGATGGGGAAGGGAGGGCCGGGTTGGGGGTCCCGGGGTTTTATGGGCTGGGGATTGTTCGGATCTTTTCCGACTTCCTTCAAATCGCGGTTCCAGCCGAACACAATCACGAATTCCCCGTCCAGATTGATAAAGCCCTCATATTTGTCGCCGTTATGCCGGAGCGAGGCCTTGGCATAGCCGCTGTTGGAGAAATCCTCGATTTCATAATCGTTGGGCCGATTGCCGTCCACGCCATAATGCCGGATGAGGACGGTGCCGTCCGGCTTGATTACCTTCTTGCCGCTGGAGGTGGCTACGCCCAGGTCGTTGAAGTCCGGCTTGTGGCCGTTGTAGTCCCATTCCACGAAGATGGCATCGGCCTTTCCTACCTGCTTAAGGGATTTGTCCATCACCCAGGTGGTGCCGGAATAATAGTCCGAACTCACGTTGTAGAACGCATAGCCTCCGTAGAACGAGCTGCCGTCTTCAATCTCTCCCAGTTTTTCCCCCTTGGTATTGTAATAGGTCATTGAGCTGTAGCCGCTCACACCGATGATGCCGTCGTGCACATCGCTCACGGACTGGGTGTTGGACGCGCTCCAGTTGGGCTCAAAAGCTTTGTTTCCCTTTTTGTCGATGAAATAGACCGAGCCGCTTTCCTTCACGATGGCATATCCCTCGCTGAACGAGCGGCATTCGTCGAACTTTGCGGGAATCACCAGTTTGCCATTCGCATCGATGAAGCCCCATTTCCCGCCCCACGACGATGCGGGGTCGCACCAGGCGCGAAGACCCTCCTTCAGCGGCGGAACCGTGTAGTTCTCTCCGCAGAAAGTCATGGGCTTGGAGGTGAGATCTCCGTAAACCCTTTCGCCTTTGGTGTTGATGTAAACGAACTCTTTCTTGAATCCGGCATTCCGGCCGATAAGAGCCACGCCATCCACGAAATTCGTGGCGGGGGCGGTCCATTCCGCGGCCAGTTCCTTCACGGAACCGTCCTGGTACAGGATGTATTGCTGGGGATTGTCGTAGGTGCTGCCCTTGGCGTACATAATCACCGCGCCTTCCCGCATCTGGGGCCAGCGGCTGCCCTGAACGGTATAGTCATAGCCGAAGATGCATCGGCCTTCCACATTGTAGAACGCATAGTTCTGGCCGGACTTCACGGTCCAGGCGTCGTCGATCAGATTGCCTACAGTGGCATATTCCGGCAGGGGGACAAACTTCGTCCTCTGTGTGAGCACCAGCGGTTTGGGCTCTTGCGGTGCCGCCATGGCCGACAGCGAAGCGCAGACAAACAGAATGGGGAGGAGTTTTGTTCTCATAATGCGCAGTGTTTTTCGCAATATTAGCAATTATTTGCTAAACATACAAATCGTGACATTCGCCGTGGCCAGTGCCCAGGTGCAAGAACAGGCTCCAGCGCACCCGGGCCCTCCGGCGAGGAGTACGGAAGCAGATTAATAAACATCGGAAATATTCACATCGGACGGTTCAGTGTATCAAATAATGAGTATCTTTGAAAGCAAAAGACAATTACGACATATGAAACGACTAATCACTTTCCTTTCGACCCTTTCCATTCTTGCCGCGGTGTCGGCCGCCGCCGCAAATGAAAAAGTTGCTGCAGTTGATTTGGGCCTTTCCGTAAAATGGGCCAATTGTAACCTGGGCGCAACAGCGCCGGAAAAATATGGAGATTATTACGCCTGGGGCGAGACGGCGCCCAAACAGGAATATAACTGGGAGACCTATAAATGGTGCAATGGATCGTATGACTCTTTGACCAAATATAACACAAACAGGTCATACGGAAGAGTGGATTATAAAACGGTATTGGATCCGAAGGATGATGCCGCCCGTGTCAGACTCGGCGGCAGATGGCGCATTCCTACCGATGATGAGTGGAAGGAACTGATAGAGAATTGCACCTGGACGTTGACAACACAGGGAGCTAGTTACGGGTACAAGGTAACTAGTGAGATTAATGGCAAAAGTATCTTCCTTCCTGCCGCGTTCTTCCTGCTCTCCACCGACCTCGACTTTGGTTACTACGGTTGCGACGGTAACTACTGGTCTTCTTCCCTCAATACGGACGATCCGAGCTACGCGTGGGGCGTAAGTTTCGATTCCGACCATGTCTACATGGCCAGCTTCGTCCGTTACCACGGGTTCTCAGTCCGTCCCGTTTTAGATCCTGATCCTGCCCCAGTTGAAAAATTAACTGCAGTTGATTTGGGTCTTTCTGTAAAATGGGCCAATTGTAACTTGGGTGCAACAACGCCAAAAGAATACGGAGATTACTATGCGTGGGGCGAGACGGCGCCTAAACAGGAATATAGCTTTAAGACCTATAAATGGTGTGATGGATCGTATGAATCTTTAACCAGATATAATACAAAAAGCACATATGGGACCGCAGACAACAAAACGGTGCTTGATTTGGAAGACGATGTTGTCCGGGTTGAACTCGGTGGCAAATGGCGAATGCCCACAGATGAGGAATGGACAGAGTTGCGGACCAATTGTACATGGACTTGGACAAGCCAAAGCGGCATAAACGGGTATATGGTGACTAGTCGGATTAATGGGAAAAGCATATTCCTTCCCGCCGCTGGCAACATTTGTGATACCATGCTCCTCGGTGGTGCGGGTTACAGCGGCTGCTACTGGTCTTCTTCCCTCTATACGGACGTCCCGTACTGCGCGTGGTACGTAAGATTCGATTCCGACGATGTCGGCAGGAGCCACAACGGCCGTTCCCTTGGGCAATCTGTCCGTCCCGTCACAGAATAAAGATTTGCCAGGGCTTTGCCCAGCAAGCCTGCGGATTACGCGTAAGGCATTTCCCGCTCTGGGGAACATTGTAAGGCCGAAGGCCGTGGGAGGGGGTTTGGGGGATTCCTCCCCCAATGAATACGGCCCCGTAGGGCACAAAAAGGACGCAACCGCGTCCTTTTTGTGTGCCCGTAACTGTGGTATTCTCGAACCTTTTAATGGAGGATGGGGCGTTAGAATATTAATCGACAATTCCTAACGATTTCAAGCTTGTTTTTGTTTGGATATGCTGGTTTTCTCGTTTATCTTTGTGGAAAACGTTGAGGTATGTCAGATATTGAGAAAATACAGTTGTTCCAGGACCGAAAAGTCAGAACGGCATGGGACGAGGAGAAACAAGATTGGTTTTTCTCCATAGTGGATGTATGCGGGATTCTAACCGAACAGCCGGATTACGATGGCGCCAGAAAGTATTGGAAAGTACTGAAAGGAAGGCTTAAAGAAGAAGGTTTTGAGTTGGTATCAAATTGTTACCAACTGCCCATGGTTTCACCCAAAGATGGGAAACGCTATAAAACCGATGTCGGTAATTTGGCCTGGATACTGCGTGCGATAGAATCTATTCCATCAAAGAAGGCCGAGCCATTCAAGCAATGGATGGCAAAGGTGGCAAGCGAAAGAATAGATGAAATGCAAGATCCGGAATTGGCTATTGACCGGGGTTATGAATACTATCGCCGTCTGGGTTATTCCGAAGCTTGGATTAATGAGCGAATGAAGGGCAAGGATGCCCGCAAGGCGCTCACGGATGAATGGAAACGCACGGGGGTCTCTGGCCAGCAATACGCAACCTTGACAGATATCATCACTCAGGAGTGGTCCGGGATGACCACGGGCCAGTATAAAAGCTTCAAGGGATTGAAGAAAGAGAATCTCCGCGACCATATGACAAGAACGGAAAGCGCTTTGAATACCCTTGCGGAAGTGGCGGCAACGGAATTGTCACAGAAGGTCGATCCAAAAGGCTTTACAGAACAAAAGTCCGTGGCTAAGCGAGGTGGAAAGGTCGCGGCAACCGCCCGAAGGGAACTTGAAAAGCAACTCGGCCAAAGTGTAGTCACCAGGCAGAATGCCAAGTCCCTTCAATCTCCGGAAGCTCCAGAAGAAATTGAAGATCAGTAAAATCGTGAGAAAGAAACCCACTGTCATAGACAGCCAGGCATATTCCCGCCCTGTGGAACGTTGTAAGGCCGAAGGCCGTGGGAGGGGGTTTGGGGGATTCCTCCCCCAATGAATAAGGCCCCGTAGGGCACCAAAAAAGGACGCAACCGCGTCCTTTTTTGTGTGCCCAGAGCGGGAATCGAACCCGCACGGTATTGCTACCACAGGATTTTGAGTCCAGCGCGTCTACCAATTCCGCCATCCGGGCAGGATGGGGCCGTAAAGGCCGGAGATGGACCGCAAAGATAAGCCAAATTCGCCAAACCGCCAAAAATACTTATCTTTGCATTAATATGGTAAAGGAACTGAACAGTGTGGCCGATGTCTTGGTTTTCCTGAAAGGAGAGCCGGAGGTGTTCGTGGTCTGCGACAAGAATGTGGAGTGGGTTTTCCAGGCCCTTAACCCGGATCTGCCGCACCTGTTCCTGGAGGCGACGGAGGGGAATAAGACCCTGGAGACCGCGGAGAGTATCGGCCGATGGCTCCTTCAGCAAAAGGCCTCCCGTGGTGCCCTACTCCTTGCCATCGGCGGCGGCATCACCACGGATATTGCCGGATTCGCCGCCGGCATTTACAAGCGGGGTATCCGCTACGTGAACCTTCCCACCACCGTCCTGGCACAGGTGGACGCTGCCATCGGCGGAAAGACCGGCGTAAACCTGGACGGCTACAAGAATATCCTGGGCCTCTTCCACCAGCCGGAATATACCTTCATCTGCCCGGAGGTACTGAAAACCCTGCCGGAGCGGGAATACAAAGCCGGTCTTGCGGAGCTGCTCAAGACCCTGCTTCTTGAAAACGGTAACGCTTACGAGGCTGCGCTGTCAGACATCCAAGCCCAGAAATCCCTGGGCCGATGGATTGTTTTGGCCGCCTCCGTCAAGGAGGCCATCGTAGCCGAAGACCCGTATGAACACGGCGTCCGGGCCAAGCTGAATCTGGGGCACACCTTTGCCCACGCCATCGAACACGAAGCCCATAAGCGGGGAGAAGATATCCATCACGGGGAGGCCGTTGCCATGGGCATCATCCTGGCCGCACGGCTGAGTGAAGCACGGGGGATTGCAGAATCTGGACTCGCGAAGAAGTTGGCGGCGGATTTTGCATCCATCGGCCTGCCGACCACATCCCCCTATGCCCTGGAGGAGCTGAAAGAGGCCATGGCAAAGGACAAGAAAGCCCTCGGCGGCGGGAAGGTGAAGTTCGTGATCCCCGTAAAGCCCGGTGAAGTGGTATTTGCAGAATTGAACCCCAATGATTTGCACTTCCCTACAGAATAAGGACCTGGCGCAGATTCAAGCCCTGCTGGAAGGGCTGGAGATGGCCGAAATCCGCCTGGACCGCTGCGCCCTGGAGGATGAGGAAATCGACGCCCTCTTCTCCGACACGGACGTGCCGCTCATCGCCACCTGCCGCCTGGAAGAAGAGTCCCAGGCTCCGGAGCTGCTGGAGCGGGCCATCCGGGCCGGTGCCAAGTACGTGGACCTGGAGATGGAGGCGCCCGCCGCCATCGGCCGACGCATCCGTCAGGCCTGCCAGGAATGGGGCACGGTGCTCATCCGCTCGTATCACAATTTCGAAAATACACCCTCACGGGAAGTGCTGCTGTCCCTTTTTGACCGCGCCCGCTCCTTCGGCGGGGAAGTGGTAAAAATCGTCACCACGGCACATTCCAAGGCCGATAATGACGTGGTGCTCTCCCTCTACGATGCCGCAGAGCCCGGCACCCTCGTCGCCTTCTGTATGGGCGAAGAAGGTCGGCCTTCCCGGCTGGAAGCCCTGCGCCGCGGCGCACCTTTTACCTATGCGTGCCTCTCCCCGGAGGACGCCACGGCCGCCGGCCAGTGGACTGTTTCCGAAATGCAAAAGGCCGTATACGGGGACTACCGCTTCATCCGCAGCGGAGAACTCCCCATGCCTTCCTCCAAGAGTTTTGCCCAGCGCGCCATCGTGGCCGCCGCCCTGGCTGATGGCGTCTCCGTGCTGGAAGGTTATTCCCCCTGCGGGGACAATGAATCGGCCCTTGCCGTGGCCCGGGCGTTGGGCGCGGAAGTGTCGCTGGAGGGCAGTCGCCTGACCATCAAGGGCATTGCCGCCGCGCCCGCTTGCCTGCAACTGGAGGAACTCCACTGCGGTGAATCGGGTCTTCTTACGCGGCTGATGATTCCGCTTCTGTCCACCCTCTCGGACGGCCGCGGAGTGCGGGTCACCGGCGAAAAAACCCTGCTGGACAGGCCCCTGTCACAGGCACACGATATTATGGCGTCCTTCGGCGTGCGGCTGTATCCGGACGATTCGAATGCCCGGAAAGTTGACTGCTATCTTCCGCTGAAAGTATCGGCCCCCCTCATTCCCGGCAGGGCCGATGTCTCCGGAAAAGGCGGCTCCCAGCTCATCTCCGGTCTGCTGGCTACGCTGCCGCTTGCGGATGGTAAGTCCACCGTCTATGTGCACGAGCCCCGCAGCATCCCTTACCTCTTCATTACGGTGGATGTGCTGAAGAAGTTCGGCGTCCGCATCGGCTCGGAGATGGAAGGTGACGACGATTTCCTGGAGAATCAGGATTGGAGCCGATGCACGGCCGTCAACTTCCACATAAAAGGCGGTCAGCGCTATCAGGCGGCCCATTTCGCCATTGAGGCGGACTGGTCGGCCGCCGCGCCTTTCCTCGTCGCCGGTGCCCTCTTCGGAGAGGTGGAGGTGACAGGACTGGATACCACCAGCCTTCAGGCCGATATCTCCATCCTGGACATCCTGATGCAGGCCGGTGCCAGCATGTCGCAGCTGGAAGAGCCCACGGGCAGCATCCGCGTTCGGCGAGCGCCGCTCAGTGCTTTTGACGCAGACCTGAACAACTGCCCGGACCTGTTCCCGGTGGTGGCGGTCCTGGCGGCCTTCTGCCCCGGCGAAAGCCACATCCTGGGCGTCCAGCGCCTCCGTCACAAGGAAACGGACCGTGCCGCGGCCATCGAGGAAATGCTCACGCAGATGGGCGTCCCGGTGCGCACGGACGACGATGAAATGACCATTACGGGAATGGGCCTCACCCAGCGGCTCGCTACGGGTAAACTCTTGAAAGGCGGCTCCTACGCCTCCTACGCGGACCATCGGATGGTGATGGCACTTCGCCTGGCGTCCCTGGGGGCATCGGCCCCGATAGAAATCGACGACACTGCCTGTGTGGCGAAGTCCTTCCCTGCTTTTAATGAAATGTTTTCCGCCCTATGAATACTTTTGGCAACAGATTCCGTGTAAGCATTTTCGGTGAATCCCATGGCCCGCGCATCGGCGTGACCCTGGACGGCGTCCTTCCCGGCATTCCCCTCGGCGAGGAGGATTTCGCGGAGGATTTGGGCCGACGGAAAGCCGGCGCTCTGGGCACCACACCCCGCGTGGAGGACGATTTCCCGCAGATTGTCTCCGGCGTCTTCGACGGGCACACCACCGGCGCGCCGCTCACCATCCTTTTCCGCAATGAGAATACCAGGAGCGAGGATTATGAGCAGTTCAGAAAGCATCCCCGGCCCGGTCATGCAGACTTTACCGCCAATCTCAAGTTCGGCGGATTCAACGATATCCGCGGCGGCGGCCATTTCAGCGGCCGGCTCACGCTGGGCATCGTGGCGGCGGGCGTCGTCGCCAAGAAAATGATGCATTTCGCGAAGTTCAACGCGGCTCTCACGGAAGTGGGGGGTATTCGTGAGTCCGACAAATGGCCGGACGCCCTGAAAGCCGCCGCAGCCGAGGGTGACTCCCTGGGCGGCGTGGTGGAATGCTCTGTGGAAGGTCTTCCCATCGGCCTTGGCGAACCCTTCTGGGACAGTGTGGAATCCTATATCTCCCATGCCATTTTCGCCATTCCGGGCGTACGGGGTATCGAATTCGGCGACGGTTTCGCCGCCTCCCGCATGAAGGGTTCGGAGCACATCGACCTCTTCCCGGAGCACGAGTGCTGCCACGGGGAAAGCGAGAAGTGCCACCACGACGAACCAGATCATGAATGCTGCCACGGGAAACACGAAGAGGGTGGTGAGCACCACTGCTGCGGCCGCCATAAACACATCCAGCCGCCCGTTACGAACCACGCCGGCGGCGTGAACGGCGGCATCACCAACGGCAATCCCGTGGTATTCCGCGTGGCCTTCAAGCCCACCGCCAGTATCGCTAAAGCCGGCGTCCCCGGCCGCCACGACGTCTGCTTCGCCCTCCGCACCCCCGTCATCGTGGAGGCCATGGCCG
This sequence comes from Bacteroidales bacterium, assembly GCA_017553545.1. Classification (GTDB taxonomy): domain Bacteria; phylum Bacteroidota; class Bacteroidia; order Bacteroidales; family UBA932; genus Cryptobacteroides. The sequence goes on from JAFZKT010000078.1 coordinate 29,024, forward strand.
CCATCGCCCTGGTGGATCTGGCGCTTTAGGCTTTGTTCTTATACAGTTTCATCCAGGAGGCGAGCGACCACAGGCCGTTCACCAGGTAGAGGCCGTACGCGATGGACATGAAGATGTTGTCCATGCTGATGTGCAGCGCCATATTCGTGATATTTACCAGCAGCCAGACCACCCAGCAGTCCCATTTCTTGAGGGCCGACAGCAACTGCGCCAGCAGGATGAGCACCGTTACGCAGGGATCCAGATAGGGGAGAGGGTCGGCGGGGAACTGACGGTCCAGTGTCCAGCCCCAGACGCCCGCAATCACAACGACCGATGCCAGGCAGAGGATGCGCTCAGGCCAGGATAACATGCTAACTTTTAAGGCTTTGGCATCCTGTGAACTCTCTTCTCCCTGATGGGGATGTGTCCAGCGGTAATGCCCCAGCACATTGATGCCCAGCGAAATGGGCTGCAGCAGCAGACTCGCATACAGGTTCTCGCTCAGGAACAGGAAAAAGAGCGCCACCGTATACAGGTAGCCCACCCAGAAGTTATACTTCGAGTTCCGGCCGGCCAGGACCACGGTGGTCAGGCCCAGCACGGAAGCCACTATGTCAATCCAACTTGTCATCGTCAGGAAAACAAATATACAAATTAATACTTATCTTTGCGAAGTATTAAACATTGACACTATGAAATTCTTCAAAGTTTTCTTCATCGGTGCGGCCCTGACGGCGCTCACCACCTCTTGCGAGGGACTGCTTGACACCCTCTCCAAAAACCCTGTTTTCGAATTCACCGGAACCACGGTTTATGATGGCCAAAGCGCCTTCCTGGGCACAACGGCCACCTGCAAAATCGGCTGGACCAACCACAATCCGCAGATTGTCACCTTAGACCATAATGATCAGGGAAAAGAGTGTGTCGCCACCTTTAAACTTCCCACCACGGCGAAGAGTGTGACCAAGGTCAGCCTTACGGCCACCAATTTGGACGACGAAAGCGTTGAACCCTACACGGGTGAAATCACCGTCGCCCCCTGGAGACTTTCCCTGTACAAACAGAACGGCAGCAACTGGGAGCGCATCTCAAACCAGACATACAACGAAGTCTCCGGTGTCGTAACAACCACCTGCAGCTATGCCAAGATTGGCAACGGTACCTATAAGGTCCAGATGGAGTCGAAGGACTCCGAAGGTTCATACAAAGCCATCAGCAGCATTCCCTACCGCCTGGGCAGACTGCAGAATCACGATATTGACTGGGTGGGACAACTGGTCGGCGCCAATGGTCACGACGTCTGCAAAGACACTGGCAAACAGTTTACACTCACCGAGTCCCCGACCACCTCTCAGATTGTCGGCGTTACGCTGGGCAGTGTTTCCCACATATTCCAGTTGACAAAGTAAATAAACTATCCGACCGACCCCTCGAGCGAAACCGCAAGGAGTTTACGCGCTTCCACGGCAAACTCCATCGGGAGCCGGGACAGGACTTCACGGGCATAGCCTCCGACGATCAGGGAAACCGCATCTTCGGGGGCTATGCCTCTTTGATTGCAGTAATAGAGCTGGTCCTCCGAAATCTTGCTGGTGGTGGCTTCGTGCTCCACGGTGGCCGACGGCTGCTGACTTTCAATTACCGGGAAGGTATGCGCTCCGCAACGGGAGCCGATGAGGAGGCTGTCGCACTGGGAGAAGTTCCGGGCGTTCACTGCGCCGCGTCCCATCCGCACCAGACCGCGGTAGCTGTTCTGGCTCACGCCGGCCGATATGCCCTTGGAGACGATGCGGCTCTTGGTACCCCGTCCCAAATGAATCATCTTGGTGCCTGTGTCGGCCTGCTGATGGTTATTGGTAACGGCGACGGAATAGAACTCCGAAGAGGAATAATCCCCTTTTAATATAGTAGAGGGGTATTTCCAGGTGATGGCGCTGCCGGTTTCCACCTGCGTCCAGCTCAAATGACTGCCGGAACCCTTACAGATGCCACGCTTGGTGACCAGGTTCAGGATACCGCCTTTTCCGTCCGCGTCGCCGGGATACCAGTTCTGGACGGTGGAGTATTTTACATCGGCATCCTTCTCCACCACAATCTCCACCACGGCGGCGTGCAGCTGACGCTCGTCGCGCATCGGGGCGGTGCACCCTTCCATATAGCTCACGTAGGAGCCTTCATCGGCCACAATGAGCGTCCGCTCGAATTGGCCGGTGCCGCGCGCGTTGATGCGGAAATAGGAGGAGAGTTCCATGGGGCAGCGGACGCCCTTGGGAATGTAGCAGAAGGAGCCGTCCGAGAAGACGGCCGAATTCAGCGCGGCAAAGAAGTTGTCCGATGCGGGCACCACGCTGGCAAGGTATTTCCGCACCAGGTCCGGATGCTCTCTCACGGCCTCCGAGAAGGAACAGAAGATGATGCCCTTCTCCTGCAGGGTCTGGCGGAAGGTGGTTTTCACCGACACCGAGTCGAAGACGGCATCCACGGCCACCACGCCCGCGAGGGCTTCGCGTTCCCTCAGCGGAATGCCCAGCTTGTCGAAGGTTTCGGCTAATTTAGGGTCGATTTCCTTAGGCCGATCTTTATCTTTTTTGGGCGCCGCGAAGTAGATAATATCCTGAAAATCAATAGCGGGCATATCCAGATGCGCCCAGTCCGGCTGCGGCATCTTCTGCCATTTGCGGAAGGCGTCCAGACGGAACTCCAGCAGCCAATCGGGCTCCTCTTTCCGAGCCGATATCTGCCGGATGATGTCTTCGCTGAGGCCCTTGGGCAGGAACTCCTGCTCAACGTCCGTCACGAAACCTTCCTTGTATTCGGAGGAAGTGACCTGCTGTATGAGGTTCTTGTCCGTCATAGACTCCTTACCGCCTTTTCAATCTCTTCCTCCTGACCGGCGGGAATCACCGGGGACAGGAAGGAGAGCATCTGGAGGGTTTTCGCTTCTGCCTCGGGAATACCGCGGGAGCGCATATAGAACAGTTCGTCCTCGTTCAGGCTGCCTACGGTGGCGCCGTGGGAGCATTTTACGTCGTCGGCATAAATCTCCAGCTGCGGCTTGGTTTCCACCCGGGCCGTGTCCGTGAGGACGATGTTGTGATTCTCCTGATAGGCCTCGGTCTTCTGGGCGTCGGGGGCCACGATGATGGTGCCGTCGAAGCGCACCTGCGCAGTGCCGCCGGCGATGCCGTTGAAGAGCTGGGTGCTCCTGCATCCGGGCGCGCGGTGATGCATTACGATGTGGAAGTTTACCTTTTCGTCGGCCTTGCAAAGGTACAGGCCCTTCAGGTGGGCTTCCGCGCCGGGTCCGTTCAGGTCTATCCGAACATCGACGTCACGCGACTCTCCGGGGAGTACGGTGAACTGCAGGTTCAGGACCTGCCCCGCCGCCACCTGGTACTGCCCCTCCGGGGGTGCTATGTACTTGCCGTGACCCATATCAGAATTGGTCGAATCCCTTCGCTTCGATGGCTTCAATCAGCTCCCGTCCGCCGGTTTTTACAATCCGGCCGGCCTTCAGCACGTGCACATAGTCCGGCTGGACATACTCCAGCAGCTTATGGTAATGGGTGACGATGATGGCCGATTTCGAAGGGCTCCGTAGGGCATTCACGCCGTCGGCCACAATCTTGAGGGCATCTACGTCCAGACCGCTGTCTGTCTCGTCCAGGATGGAGAGGGTGGGATCCAGCAGGGCCATCTGGAAGATTTCGTTGCGTTTTTTCTCGCCGCCGGAGAAGCCCACGTTCACTTCGCGCTTGGCGAATTCCGGTTTCATCTGCACCAGGGCCATCTTTTCCTTCATCAGCTGGAGGAATTCCGCCGCTTTCAGTTCCGGCAGTCCGGCCGCCTTGCGTTTGGCGTTCACCGCGGCCTTCATAAAGGAAGTGATGGTGACGCCGGGAATCTCCACAGGATACTGGAAACTGAGGAAGAGGCCCGCCCAGGCCCTTTCTTCGGGGGCCATCGCCAGCAGGTCCTGTCCGCCGAACAGCACGCTCCCTTCCGTCACTTCGTACCCGGGACGGCCGGTGAGGACGGCGGCCAGGGTGCTTTTCCCGGCTCCGTTCGGCCCCATCACGGCGTGGACTTCTCCTGCGCCGATGGAAAGGTTGATTCCCTTCAATATCTCTTTGTCGCCAACGGTGGCGTGCAGATTCTTAATCTCCAGTAACATCATACTCCAAAGTTACGAATTATTGGCGAAATAACCCGAACAGCGCACTTCCGCTGCCGGACATGGCGGCATAGACGGCGCCGCGGTCGTACAAATCCCGCTTGTAGCCCGCCAATGCCGGGTGCGCAGCGAACACGGTGGCCTCGAAGTCGTTCACCAGGTCCTCTTTCCAGGTGGCAATATCCTGCCGCAGCACCTCCCGGAGGGCTTTTTCGGGCCGATGCGGCACAATCCCGCGGTAAGCCTCCGCCGTTCGGACGGCGATGTCCGGCGGAACAACCACTTCCAGCCGGTAAGCGCTCAAATCCAGGCCGAAGGGCTCCAGGATCTCGCCCCGTCCGCTGCCGAACATGGGCTTATTATATATGAAGAAGGGGCAGTCGCTGCCTAGGCGCCCGGCGTAAGAAGCCAGCGCTGCATCGTCCAAATCCAGCCCGACGATTTCAGCGACCATCCGCAGCGCAAAGGCGCCATCGGCCGATCCTCCGCCCAGTCCGGCGCCTACCGGAGCCTTCTTTTCCAGGAAGATTTTCATGGGGGGGAGGTCAAAATCGGCCCCCAGCAATCCGTAGGCCCGAGCGGTGAGGTCTTCCAGCGGGTTCCAATCCACTCCTTCCGCCCGCGCGATGGTAATCATCAGCTTCCCGTCCGGGGAGACCGCCTGCACCAGGGACGAATACCGTTCCCTGAGCCCGGCGAGCGTCCGCGACCAGTCGTCGCCGGTGACGATTTCCAGCGTATCCGCTAAGCCTGGGTACGGCACGAAGAGGGTTTCCAACTCGTGGAAACCGTCCGGCCGACGGCTCAGGACGTTCAGTCCCAGGTTGATTTTGACGTTCGGATGCACAATCATATTCGCAAAGATACTGCACAAATCCGTCAAAACACAACAAAAAGCAGCTAAAACAACACATTTTATCAACAGCCTATAGGATTTGCCGTCCGCAATAACCACCTTGCCGCCTCAAACTGAACGCGTATGAAACTGCGAAAGACCGTCCTCATCCTGCTGCTGGCCCTTGCCGCCGCAGCCTGCGAAAAGCCCCTCTTCTACACGTCCTTCCGTCCCAGAACGGGCAGGCCGCCGAAACAGGCTCCAGAACCCGAGGCCCTGCCGGAGGGGGTGGCGGTCTGGGCCACCGCCGTCGCCTTTCACGACACCACTAACTGGCGCGCAGGTTCCGTAGGCGGGGCGGGCCTGCTGCTCTTCAAAAACGGCGAAAAGGTGGATTCCCTGCCGTCCAAAAACAGTATCAAGCCCGAACAGCATCGCTTCCGGGACGGGCATCTCTGGACCAACGCCACCGACGGATTCCACACCTTCCTGCAGCGGGACGGCGAGCCTTATCTGACCTACGAAGGAGAGGAGGGGTTGGTGGGATTTCTCCTGCTGAACGGGCACGTCCACACGCTGGGGCAGAATCCCGGCGGCGGCTTCACCTATCGCGTGGACGGGGAGGTAAAGTATGCATCGGCCAGCGGTCTGCTCCTGGGTTCCGGGGCCGATGAAGACTGGCCGGGCGGCGCTTTCTGCTACGATGGCGGGGGCGTTTACTACACTTACGGCATCGCCCAGCAGTCGGCCGACGCCCCCGTCTGGGAATACCGCCTGATGCGCGGGAACGACATCTGGAAGGTGATCACCCCGCCCACCGGCGGACAGCTTTTCGACGTACGGGTAGGCGGCGGCAATTGCTATCGCCTGGAGCACCGCTACGACCGTTACTGCCTGATAACGGGCGAGGAAGTGCGCGTCCTCGCGGCCCGCGGCAACCAGGATGAACTGAAACTGGTCCCCTGCGACGACGGCATCGCGGCCATCGGCAATTCCCTCCTGGGTCCGGCGCGGATGGGCTGGCTGGAAACGGCCGATGGCAACTATTACCAGTACCTGCACCACGGGGGCGGAAGGCTTCGGCTCTGGCTCCACGGCGAAGAACTGACGAAACTGCTGATGGACCCGCAGGACTGTCTCTCCGGCGTACAGGCGGGCTCCTGGAGCGGAGACTTCCCCGCGGGCGCCTATCGGCTGCAGCATCCCCGCTGCGCCGCCTTCCAGGGCGGCATCCTCGCCCTGGCGCTCACGGCCTCTGAGGGCAGCGAACACCTGCTCTGGGTGGGCGGAAAGGAAACGCCCGTCTCCTTCAACGGCTATTTTACAGGAATCTATATCGAATAAACCATGATTGTCTATGTACACGGTGCCAAATGTCTGGGCATCGACGCCGTCCCCGTGACGGTGGAAGTGAACATCACCCTGGGCGTGGGAATCCATCTGGTAGGACTGGCCGATGCCGCCGTCAAAGAGAGTCTTCTGAGGACGGTGACGGCCCTCCAGGCCAAGGGATTCCATGTGCCTGGAATGAAAATTGTCATCAATCTGGCTCCCGCCGATCAGCACAAGCAGGGGAGCGGCTACGACCTTCCCATCGCCCTGGGCGTCATCGCCGCTTCAGGTCAACGTGACCTCCCGGCGCTGGAGCAGTACCTCATTATGGGCGAACTGGGGCTGGATGGAAGCATCCGCCCGGTGAGCGGCACGCTGCCCATGGTGGAACTGGCCCGCCGGCAGGGCTTCCGGGGTTGCATCCTGCCGGAAGAATCCGCCCTGGAGGCCGTGGACTGCCAGGGGGTGGACGTCTTCGGTGTGCGGACGCTGGAGGATGTGCTCCTGATTCTGGAGGGCGTGGAGGATCCGTCGGCCCTGCTCATCTGGAACACCGAACGCTACCGACGGGCGCTGGAAGAGGCCGCCCATCCGCATCGGGCCTACATGGATTTTGCCGATATCATCGGCCAGGAAGGCGCCAAACGCGGGGTGGAAATCGCTTGCGCCGGAGGGCATAACCTGCTTTTGGTGGGAGCTCCCGGAAGCGGAAAAAGCTCCATTGCGAAGGGGCTGGCGGGCATTCTGCCGCCGATGACGCTGGAAGAGAGCGCCGTCACCTCGAAGGTTTACTCTGTGGCGGGCCGCTCCTCCGGTACACTGGGCTTCATTCGCTCGCGGCCCTTCCGCAGTCCGCACATCACGGCCTCCAAAGCGGCCCTTCTGGGCGGCGGCAGCGGGGATAACATCCTTCCCGGGGAGGTTTCATTGGCCACAAACGGGGTGCTCTTCCTGGATGAATTCTGTGAAGCCCCGAAATCCGTTCTGGAAGCACTCCGGGGGCCGCTGGAAGACAGAAAGGTTACCATCTCCCGCCTCAAGGCCAAGGTGGAATACCCCGCTTCCTTTATGCTGGTGGCAGCCTCCAATCCCTGTCCCTGCGGCTACTGGGGCGAAGGAGACCGCTGCACCTGCACGGCGGGTCAGCGGATGCAATACCTCTCCAAACTCTCCGGCCCCATCATGGACCGCATCGACATCCAGCTTTGGATGCACCCCGTGGAGACATCGGCCCTGGTCCGCGGCGGAAAGGCCGAACCCTCCGCCGCCATTGCCGCCCGTGTGCTGAAGGCCCGAAAAGTTCAACTGCAGCGCTTTGAAGGCAGCGGCATTTTCTGCAACGCGGAAATGTCGTCCAGGCAGCTGGAGAAGTTCTGTCCGCTTTCGGACGCGTGCAAGGACCTGCTGGAAAACCTCATTGACAAAATGGGCCTGAGCGCCCGCGCCTTCACCCGCATCATCAAAATCGCCCGCACCATCGCAGACCTCGCCGACAGTCCCCAAATCCTCCCCGAACACCTCAGCGAAGCCGCCCTCTACCGCTTCCTGGACCGGAGGAATATCATGGATTTGTAGTAACTTTGCAGTATGAAAGAAATCACCATCGCTTCCCTGCAGGACCTGCCCCGGGCGGCAGAGGAGTTCCTGAAAGCCATCGGGGACCATCGGCTCATTGCTTTTTACGCGCCGATGGGAGCTGGCAAGACCACCTTCACTACGGCCCTCTGCAAGGCCCTGGGTGTGCAGGAAGATGCCGTGAGCTCCCCCACTTTCGCCATTGTGAACGAATACCGGGCGGCCTCCGGAGAACCCGTCTTCCATTTTGATTTCTACCGTATCGAGCGGCCGGAGGAGGCGCTGGACATCGGCCTGTATGATTATCTGGACTGCGGCGCCCTGTGTCTGATGGAGTGGCCGGAAAACATTGAAGGTCTCCTTCCGGAAGAGACCCTCAAAGTATCCATTGGCGTGAACCCCGACGGCTCACGCTTGATCAGCTGGGAAGATTAATCCCTATACATACGCGTAGGCGGTCTGCACGGTCCCCGGGATGTAATCCACGGGCGGGGCGCTGTGCAGGTACAGGATGCGCTGGTTGGCGCTTCCGCGGAACTGCAGGTCCGTATCCCGCTGCGAAAGGATGAAGGGGCCGTCCACCAGTACGTCCAGATACGGGAGCATCTTGGCCAGACGGGGCGACGCCTCAATCTGTTCGATGGTGAAGCCGGTCCAGCACCAAATGGTCTTGTCGGTTTCTTCCTTGATACGCCGGGCCAGTTCCGTGAAGCCCTCTACCTGGAAGAAGGGGTCTCCGCCGGAGAAAGTCACGTTGGACATTTCATCGGCCTTGATGATTTCCAGGAGTTCCTCCACGTCCAACCACTCCCCGGCCTGGAAACTCCAGCTCTGGGGATTGTGACAGCCCGGGCACTTGTGGGAGCATCCCGCGCAGTAAATGGCTGTCCTGAAACCAGGCCCGTCGGCCATTGTCTGCGGGATGATGTCTAAAACTCTGATTTTCATTCGTGAACCACCCTATCCTTTAATTCAGCCAGTTTTCCGGCATTCCAACGCTCCGTAGTCCCCACCAGATAGCCGGTGATACGCTGCAGGGTGTCAATGTGGTGACCGTGGCAGTGCGGGCATTCGCGGAGGTCTTTTTCGGCGTTCTCATAGCCGCAGTCCATGCAGCGGTTGCGGTTATGGTTCACGCTGCCGTAGCCGATGTCATACTTGTCCATCAGGTCCACGATGCGCATGATGGCCTCCGGGTTGTGGGTGGCGTCACCGTCCACCTCCACATAGAAGATGTGGCCCGCGTTCTCATATTTATGGTAAGGTCCTTCGATCTTGGCCTTGTGCTCCGGGGTGCACTTGTAGTACACGGGCACGTGGCTGGAGTTGGTATAATAGTCCTTGTCCGTGATGCCGGGCAACACGCCGAAGGTCTTCTTGTCCCGCTTGGTGAACTTGCCGGACAGACCTTCCGCAGGCGTGGCCAGGAAGGTAAAGTTGTGCTGATAGGTCTCTGCATAGCCGTTGATCTTCTCCGCCATGTGGGAGACGATGCGAAGACCCAGATCCTGCGCCTCCTCGCTCTCGCCGTGGTGTTTGCCAACCAGCGCGATGAGGCATTCGGCCAGGCCGATGAAGCCGATGGAGAGCGTCCCCTGGTTGATGACGGACTCGATGGAATCTTCGTCGTCCAGCTTTTCGCTGCCCAGCCACAGGCCGGCCATCAGCAGCGGGAACTGCTTCTTCAGGGCGGTCTTCTGGAAGTCGAAACGCTCGTTCAGCTGACGCGCGGCGATGTCCAGCGCCCAGTCCAGCTTCTGGAAGAAGACCTGGATGCGCTTTTCCTTATCCGGGGACTCGTTGGCGGCCTCGATGGCCAGTTTCACGATATTGATGGTGGTGAAGCTCAGGTTGCCGCGGCCGATGGAGGTCTTGGGACCGAACTTGTTGCCATACACACGCGTGCGGCAGCCCATGGTGGCCACTTCGTGTTCGTACCGCTTGGGATCATCGGCCTTCCAGGCATCGTCCTGGTTGTAACTGGCATCCAGATTCAGGAAGTTGGGGAAGAAACGGCGGGCGCTCACCTTGCAGGCAAACTTGTACAGGTCGTAGTTCGGATCTTCCGGCAGGTAGCTCACGCCCCGCTTCTTCTTCCAGATCTGGATGGGGAAGATGGCGGTGGAGCCGTTGCCCACACCCTCATAGGTGGTATTCAGGATCTCGCGGATGATGCAGCGGCCCTCGGCCGATGTGTCGGTACCGTAGTTGATGGAGGAGAACACCACCTGGTTGCCGCCACGGCTGTGGATGGTGTTCATGTTGTGCACAAAGGCTTCCATGGCCTGGTGCACGCGGCCCACCGTCTGGTTGATGGCATGCTGCCGGGCGCGCTCCTTGCCCTGGAGACCGGTGAGCTCATGCTTCAGATAATCGTCGATGTCGGCCGACTTCAGTTCACTGTAATCCTCGTTTGCCAGTTCGCTCAGCTTGTCAATCTCTTCTTCGTAGGTCTTGCGCACGAAGGGAGCCAGATAGAAGTCGAAGGCGGGGATGGCCTGGCCGCCGTGCATCTCGTTCTGCACGGTTTCCATGGAGATGCAGGCCAGCACGCTGGCGGTCTCGATGCGCTTGGCGGGACGGGACTCCCCGTGACCGGCCTTGAGACCGTGCTCCAGGATGAGGTCCAGCGGGTGCTGGATGCAGGTGAGCGACTTGGTGGGATAGTAGTCCTTGTCGTGGATGTGGATGTAGTTGCCGGCCACGGCCTCGCGTACGGGGTCGCTCAGGAGGCATTCGTCCACATAGCTCTTGGTGGCCTCGGAGGCGAACTTCATCATCATGCCGGCGGGGGTGTCCGCGTTCATATTGGCGTTCTCACGGGTGATGTCGTTGGACTGCGCCTGGATGATGGTTTCGAAAATTTCGTTGCTCTTGGCCTTACGGGCAATGTTACGCTTGTTGCGGTAACGGATATATTCCTTGGCAACCTCCTGGCGGGGGCTGTTCATCAGGTGATTCTCTACTACTTCCTGGATTTCTTCCACCGTCATGACGTCCTTGTCCAGTTCGGAGATGGCCTGGGCAATCTGGGCGGCAAGTACGATATCCTCTCCGCCATCGGTCACATTCATGGCTTTCAGGATGGCAGCAACAATCTTCTGGTTGTTGAAATCGACTCGACGGCCGTCACGTTTTAGTACACTCTTAACCATAGGTCTAGTTCTAGTTTTTCTAGTTGGTAATCATAGGGGCCTTTACCCACGGGAACAAAATTATATGATTCTATCCAACTTTCCCACGATTTTGCAAGAAAAAGTTATCAACAGCCAAAAGAAAAAGCTGTTAATTCGTTATGAATCAACAGCTTATAAAAATTCTAAAATATAACCTTCGTGTTTCTTTTTGGCCGAAAGTTTTCAACAAGCGGCCGGCGGACGCCTTTTAGTCGCCCACCTCCCTCACCAGGACGTGGCGGTCGAAGGTCATGTATTCGAGGTCGAACTCCTGCTCGTCCTCGTTCTTGTCAATAAAGGTAGCCTCCAGCTCTCCTTCCCCGCGGGGACGGAAACGCTCGATCTCGATCTGTTCGGCAAAGTCAACGTTGTAGCGGCTCAGCAGCTTGAAGATGGCTTCCTTGGCGCACCAGTAGATGGCCAGCTGCTC
>JAFZKT010000079.1 GCA_017553545.1 Bacteroidales bacterium
GCGCAGATGGCCGCCACGGCCCCGCCGCGGGCCCAGTGGTCCTGGAGAATCTCCATCAGTTCGGCGTGCTGGGCCAGATTACGGGACCCGGGCATGCCGCCGGGGAAAATCATCACGTCTTCCGCAGCGGTACCGGGCTCCATCACCTCCAGATCCGCCCAGGAAGTATCCGCCGTGACCTGCAGGCCGTGGGAGCTTTCCACCAGGTAATCATCCGTGATAGAGACCGTTATGACAGGAACGCCGCCGCGAAGCAGCACGTCCCGCGTGGCCAGGGCTTCCATATCCTCGAAACCATCGGCCAGAAAAAGATTGACGCCTTTCATCGCTTGTCTTTAAAGAATTCCAACATCAACTGAGTGCACTCCTCCTGAAGGACGCCGCCGGTGACGGTGGTGCGGGGATGCAGCAGGGAAGGTGAGAAAAGGGAGAAGCCGCGGCGCTGGTCCGGCGCGCCATAGACGATACGGCCGATTTGCGCCCATGCCAGGGCCCCCGCGCACATGGGGCAGGGCTCCACGGTGACATACAGCGTGCAGTCCGTGAGGTACTTCCCGCCCATGGCCTCCGTGGCGGCCGTGACGGCTATCATTTCCGCATGGGCGGTGGTGTCCCGAAGACGCTCGGTCTGGTTGTGTCCCCGGCCGATGACCCGCCCTTTCCACACCACCACGGCCCCGATGGGAATCTCCCCGGCAGCGGCCGCTGCACGGGCTTCCCGCAGGGCTTCCTGCATATACTTTTCATCCTGATTTTCCATATGGCAAATTTGCGAATAAATTCTTATCTTTGCAAAGATATATAAGGTCCGGGCCATGAAAATCACAAGTGCAGCATTTGCGGGCAGTTCCACGCGGGTGGGGCAAAAGCCCCGGCAGCGTCTGCCGGAGTTCGCTTTCATCGGCCGGTCCAACGTGGGGAAGAGTTCCCTTATCAATGCGCTCACCGGTCAGAAAGGACTGGCCAAAACCTCCCAAACCCCCGGTAAAACCCAGCTTGTAAACCACTTCCTCATCAACGGGAAATGGTACCTGGTGGACCTTCCCGGCTACGGCTATGCGCAGCTGCCGGACAAGGACCGGGCCCGCCTGCGTCACATCATCTGGGATTACATCAACAACTCTCAGGAGATGGTGATGCTCATGGTGCTCCTGGACAGCCGCCACCCCCTGCAGGACGTGGACCTTCGCTTCATCCGGGAACTGGGGGAGAAAGGCATTCCCTTCGGCCTCATCTTTACCAAGGCCGACAAACAGGGCAGGGAAGCCCTCGAACGTCAGGTGCTGGAGATTAAGGGCAAATTGCTGGAAGAGTGGGAAGAACTGCCGCCCAGCTTCGTGAGCTCGTCGGTGAAGGGAACCGGCAAAGAGGAAATCCTCGATTATATAGACTCCATACTGCAAACGTTATGTTAAATCCTGTCCACGAGCACCGTCTGGCGCTGTTTACCTGTGAAGCTTCCCGGTATTTCGCCGAGAAAGTAGTAGATGCGATGAACCGAATGAGAGAACCCGGTGACCCGGAAGTCTCCCTGGGACCTCTGGAAGTGGCCCGTTTCAGCGACGGCGAATTCCAGCCTTCTTTTGCAGAAAGCGTCCGCGGCGCCACCTGCTTCATCATCCAGTCCACTTTCCCCACCAGCGACAACTTGATGGAGCTGCTGCTGTCCATCGACGCCGCCAAGCGGGCATCGGCCAATAAAGTGGTGGCCGTGATTCCGTACTACGGCTGGGCCCGGCAGGACAGGAAGGATAAACCGCGCGTTTCCATCGGCGCTAAACTTGTTGCCAATATGCTCAAAGTGGCGGGCACGGACGCCGTGATGACCTGCGACCTCCACGCGGACCAGATCCAGGGCTTCTTCGACTTCCCGGTGAACCACCTGTACGCCAGCTTTGACTTCCTCACCATCCTGAAGAAGCTCCAGCGGGAATTCAAGGACACCCTTACGCTGGCCGCGCCGGATATGGGCGGTGCCAAGCGCGTGCACTCCTACGCCAAGATCCTGCACACGCCGGTGGTCATCTGCCACAAGACGCGCGCCCGCGCCAATGTGGTGGAACGCATTACCCCCATCGGTGAAGTGGAAGGCCGCGACATCGTGATCATCGACGATATCATCGACACCGCCGGCACCCTTACGGAAGCCGCGAACGAACTTCTCAAGCGCGGCGCCCGGAGCGTTCGCGCCTTCGCCACGCACCCGGTGCTCTCCGGACCTGCCTATGAGCGCATCGACAAAAGCGCCCTCACGGAGGTCTACGTGACGGACACCATTCCGCTGAATCCGGAAAAGAAGGAGCTCTGGGGTAAATTCCGCGTGGTTTCCCTGGCGGAGACCTTCGCCCGGATGATTATGCGCGTTTATAACTACCAGCCCATCTCCTCCGAATTCCCGCTCTAAGTCCCTCCCCCGAGGGGGGCGGGTGGGGGTAACGTAAAACAATTGTATTCATGCAATGAAGGTGTTCCTCGCTGCCATTATCTTCGTGGGACTCGCCGTGCTGCTGCTCGGCGTGAACATCTTCTTTTTCCGTCGGCCTTTCCCGGACGGAGAGATTTCCACGAACCCGGAAATGCGCAAGCGGGGAATTAAGTGCGCCAAGAAGGAGGAACTGGAACTGCTGGCCGCCTCCAGGGGGAAGAAACTCTGCGCCGGGGACGGCTCGGCCGCCTGCTCGTCCTGTAAACTGTTCAGCTGCAAATGAGTAGACTGGCGAAAATAGGGAAGGCCGTCCTGAAAACGGCGGGGTTGCTGGCGCTGCTTGCGGTGCTGGTGATTACCATTTCCCTGGCGGGTCCGGTGTACCGTTTCCCGGATCCTAAACCATTCAGCGGACCGGACATCTTCAACCCTTACGCCTCGCTGGATACCACCCGGGGATGGAAAAGGGCGGTCCTCCATACCCATACGCGTGTGAAGCCTGGCTGGCCCGTGAACGAATGTCCCTATTGGCCGGCCCACGTGGATTCCGTGTACCGTTCGCTGGGCTACGACATAGTCACTTTCTCCAACCACAATGAACTGACCAGTCATCCCACGGATTCCGCCTTGCAGGTGAACGTATATGAACACGGATACAACATCAATAAATTCCACCTGCTGGTGTTCGGCAGCAAGAAAGTAATCCACTGGGATCCGCTTCTGCTGTTCACGACGTCCCAGAAACAGTTCTGCCTGAACTATCTGGGCAAAAGCGCGGATTTCATCCAGATGAACCATCCCTACCGTACGCTGGGCACCAGCCGTGGGGAGATGGAGAAACTGTCCGGTTACCGCATCCTGGAACTGGACACTTCCGTGAGTACGGAGAACGAATACTGGGACTGGGCATTAAGCGCCGGGCATTACAGTTTCGGCTTTGCCTCGGACGACCTTCACAACCCGGACGATCCGGCGAGGACCGCCATCCGCTGCGGTTTCATCCAGACGCCATCGGGCCGATATGAGGACCTGAAAGCGGCGCTCCTCGGCGGCTGCTATTATGCGATGCGCGTGCCGTCCGGCGGAGACTGGTCGCAGAAACGGGCGGCGGTGCTTCCGCGCGTCGTGGACATCGGCCTGGAAGGGGATACCATTCATGTCGCATTCTCGGAAAAGGCCGACAGTATCCGCGTAAACGGACAGGACCACGCTACGCTGAAACTGGTGAAGGATACCGACAACTGCGAATACGTGATGCGTCTGGAAGACCCTTATGCGCGCATCACGGCCTTCTTCCCGGACGGATCGGTTATTTACAGCAATCCCTTTGCGCGGTACGACGCTTCCGTCGGCTTCGTATCCCAGCCCCCGTCCGTAAACATTTTCCTCAGCGTTTTGTATAACCTTTTGCTGCTTGGCTTTGCATCCCTGCTGGTGTGGCTGGCAGTCAAACTTTTCAAACGATAACTTATGGCACTTGTAGCGATAGTAGGCCGCCCGAACGTGGGCAAATCCACGCTCTTCAACCGTCTGGTGGGGATGCGTCAGGCCATTGTGGACGAAACAGCCGGCGTCACCCGGGACCGCCATTACGGCAAATGCGAGTGGTGCGGCCGGGAATTCTCCGTGGTGGATACGGGCGGATACACCTCCAATTCGGACGATGTCTTCGAGGACGCCATCCGCCGGCAGGTGGGCATCGCCATCGAGGAGGCCGATGTAGTCCTCTTCATGGTGGAGGCCGCCACGGGCATCACGGACTATGATTCGGAGATAGCGGACCTGCTGCGCCGCTCGAAAAAGCCCGTCGTGCTCTGTGTGAACAAGGTGGACAGCGGCGAAAAGATGTATGACGCCTACGACTTCTACGCCCTGGGCCTTGGGGAAGTGTGGAGCATATCGGCCGCCAACGGCAGCGGAACCGGAGACCTGCTGGACGAGATTCTGAAGGTTCTTCCGGAGGATAGTCAGGCCTTGGATGAAGACCATGCGGATATCCCTCACATTGCCATCGTCGGCCGCCCGAACGTGGGGAAGAGCTCACTGACCAATGCGCTTCTGGGAGAGGAACGCAACATCGTGACGCCGGTTGCCGGCACCACGCGGGATTCCATCTCCACCTATTATAACAAGTTCGGCCACGAGTTCATGATCGTGGACACCGCCGGGATGCGCAAGCGCGGCAAGGTGACCGAAGACCTGGAGTTCTACTCGGTGCTCCGCGCCATGAAAACCATCGAGCATTCGGACGTGTGCATCCTGATGATAGACGCCACCACCGGGATGGAGGCGCAGGACATGAACATCTTCAACGTGATCCAGAAGAACCGCAAGGGCTGCGTGATTGTGGTGAACAAATGGGATCTGTTCGAAAAAGGCGTGAACACGCTCCGGGACTATGAAGAGGCCCTGAAGACCCGCCTGGCCCCGTTCAATGACATTCCCGTCATCTTCACCTCCGTGCTGAACAAGCAGCGCATACTGGACGTGCTGGACGCCGCCGCCCGCGTGGCCTCCAACATGAGCCGGAAGATCTCCACATCAGTTCTGAACGACGCCATGCTCCCGGAAATCGAGAATTATCCGCCGCCGGCCTGGAAGGGCAAGTACATCAAGATCAAGTACGTGACGCAGCTGCCCACCCGCACGCCGCAGTTCGCCTTCTTCTGCAACCTGCCCCAGTGGGTGAAAGACCCTTATAAACGTTTCCTGGAGAACAAACTCCGCGAGCACTTCGACTTCTGCGGCTGCCCGATACAGGTCTATACCAGAGCGAAATAACTACACTTCCGGTTCGAAATGCGGGATGGGCCTCAGTTTGAACAGGTTCATCGCGTGCTTTCGGTCGATGAGCGCTTTTGTCTCCTGATTCTCGCAAACACCCGTGCGGATATACTTATCCAGCACGGCATAGGAGAAGCCCAGATTGTCTTCATCCGTCTTGCCGCAAAGGCCGTCAGAGGGCGTTTTCTCCACCAGATCTGTCGGCAGTCCCAGGACTTTGCCGATGGCAACCACTTCCTGCACCGTGAGCCCGCCCAGGGGTGAGAAGTCCCCGGCAGCGTCGCCCCAGCGGGTGCTGTAGCCCACCCAGTCTTCCGACAGGTTGCAGGTGTTCACCACGCGGCCATTGTTGCTCTGCGAAACGGCATAGACCGCCGTCATCCTTAAACGCGGCGCCATGTTGATGCGGGTTTGGGCGCTCGCTGGTGCTCCCAGTTTCTCTTCCACTTCCGCCATCAGCGCCTGGAAGGCAGCACCGATGTTGATGTCATAGCGCTTGATGCCCAAGTGATTAATCAGTTTGATGGAATCCGCAATGTCCGGCTGTACGCCGTTGGGCATGGTCACCCCAATCACGCGGTCGCGCCCGAGCGCTTCCACGCACAGCGCAGCGCACACGCTGCTGTCCTTGCCACCGGAAATCCCCAGCACGGCATTGCAGCCCGGTCCGTTTTCTTCGAACCAGTCCCTGATCCATCGGACGCAGGCGTCCTTCACTTTCAAAGCATCAAACATAAGTTCTGATTTTGTGCAAATTTACCAAAAAAAGATAAAACGGGCAGTTTTAGGCATAAAATAAACACTGGCGCAGGTGCCCCCACGGAACGGCGCAGGTACTATAAAAGAGGCGACACCAGCGCCGCATTTTTGCATTCTGTGCGTTCTGGTGGCGCAGGAACACCGAAAAAAAAAGCACCTGCGCCATTTATGGGATGCACCTGCGCCATTTATGGGATGCACCTGCGCCAGTAAGTATCTGCACCAGCGCCCGGAAAAAAATAATGCCGGGGAAAGACGGGAAGGGTGTGGGAAAGCATCTTTTTTTTCATTATATTTGTAAACCTATGGCAGAACGGGAGTACATAGACCTGCTGGAACTGCAGAACCTCATCAAGGAAAGCGTGGAAGAAGCCTTTCCGGGGCGGTACTGGGTGAAGGCGGAGATTGCTTCCTGGAGCCCCCGGGCCAACGGCCACTGTTATCTGTCCCTTACGCAGAGCGCCGGCGGGAAACCCGTCGCGGAATCCCGCGCCATGATCTGGAAATGGAAGTACCCCCAGCTGAAAGCGTATTTTGAAGAAACTACCGGGCAGAGCCTGCAGGCCGGCATTACGGTGCTGGTGCGGGTGCAGGTGGCTTTCAGCGAGGTTTACGGGATGGCCCTGTACATCGACGACATAGACGCCGCCTTCACGCTGGGTCAGCAGGCCCTGGAACGGAAGCGGGCCATCGAAAAACTGGAGAAGGGCGGCTATATGGACCTGCAGAAGGAACTGGCCCTGCCGGACATCCCGCAGCGTCTGGCCGTCATCACCTCCAAAACCGCCGCCGGTTACCAGGATTTCCGGAACCATCTGCTTAATAATCCGGAGGGCTATGCCTTCCATTTGGACCTATATGAAGCCCTGATGCAGGGCGAACAGGCCCCCGCTTCCATCATGGAAGCCCTGGAAGAAGCCTCCGAAAAAGCCTATGACGCCATCCTGATTCTCCGCGGCGGCGGCAGCGAACTGGACCTGCAGTGCTTCGACGACTATGAACTGGCCCTGGCCATCGCCAGCTGCCCCACGCCGGTCATTACTGCCATCGGCCATGACAAAGACGTGCATATTGCGGATATGGTGGCGCACGGGAGCGTGAAAACGCCCACTGCCCTGGCGGATCTTTTCCTGGAAGCCCTGGAGGCGCAGGACGGCATCATCGACCGTCTGCAGGGACGAATAGCCGCAGGACTGTCCGGCCTGGTAGCTGGCGGGGAACTGTGCGTACAAAGGGCCGACAATGCCATCCGTCAGGCCATCCAGCGCAGGATCGGTGCTTTGGAAATGACCCTGCAGCGCAGCGTTTCCCGTATTTCCCGGGGACTGCTGCAGAAGTACGCCGGATTGGAGAAACTGAAGGATGCAGGGGCCCATCGCGTGAAGTTCGCCGCCCAGGCCCGCCATAGCACGGAAGTGTCCCGCCTAGCACTGATGGAGGCCCGCATCAGCGCCACGGATCCCCGCAATATCCTGGGGCTGGGCTATGTGCTGGTCACCGGGAAGGACCATCAGGTGCTGAAAACCGTCAATAAAGTGGCCGTGGGAGACCGCATCGGCGTACGTTTTCAGGACGGCTCCCTCACCGCCAAGGTGGATGAAGTATACAGTGAAAAACAAGATAAAGCCCAGACAGCATGAGTGATAAATTCGACTACGCAAAGGCCATCGCCGAACTGGAGGAAATCGCCAAAAAGGTGGAGGACCCCCAGACGAAACTGGACGATATTGACGCCCTGGTGGGCCGCAGCAAGGAGCTGCTCAAACAGTGCCGGGAGTATCTCCGCACCGTGAAGGAAAAGATTGATTCGTTAGATAAGGACTAATGAAAAAGATTTATCAAACCGACCCTTGGCTGGCACCGTTCAAGGACGCCATTGACGAGAGGCACCGCCGTATCCTGGAAACCCGCAGGCACATCGCCGGAGACGGGCTCCTGAAGGACGCCGTGAACAACCACATGTACTATGGCCTGCACAAGTGTGCGGACGGCAGCTGGGTGTTCCGCGAGTTCGCTCCCAACGCCAACAAGATCTATCTGATCGGCGAGGGCAACAACTGGAAGCGGACGGACGCCTATGCCCTGCAACCCCTGGGCAAGGGAAACTGGGAGTTGAAACTCCCGGAGATGTTCCTCCATCACGGCCAGCTCTATAAGATTTACATCGAGTGGCCCGGCGGCGGGGGAGAGCGTCTTCCGTCCTATGCCACCCGCGTGGTCCAGGATCCCGTGACAAAGGTCTTCTGCGCGCAGGTCTGGGCTCCCGAAAAGCCCTTCCAGTGGAAGCATGGCCACGCCGGCAAACGGCCCCATCCGCTTATCTACGAATGCCACATCGGCATGGCTACGGAAAAGGAAAAGGTGGGTACGTTCGAAGAATTCCGGAAAGACGTGCTGCCCCGCGTGAAGAAGCTGGGGTACGACACCATCCAGATCATGGCCCTGCAGGAGCATCCCTATTACGGCTCCTTCGGCTATCAGGTAAGCAATTTCTTCGCCCTCTCTTCCCGTTTCGGCACGCCCGAGGAGTTCAAGGCCCTGGTGGACGACGCCCACGGAAAGGGCATCGCCGTCATCATGGACATCGTCCACAGCCACAGCGTGGACAACGTGGCCGAAGGCCTCAGCGAGTTCGACGGCAGGGACAACCTGTACTTCTACAGCGGTCCGCAGGGCCGGCATCCCGCCTGGGGCTCCCGCTGCTTCGACTACGGCAAGGACGAAACCCGCTACTACCTCCTCTCCAACGTGAAATACTGGATGGAGGAATACCACATTGACGGCTTCCGCTTCGACGGCGTCACCTCCATGCTCTATTGGGACCACGGCCTGGGTAAGGACTTCGGCAATTACGCCCTGTACTTTGACAAAGGCGTGGACGAAGACGCCGTGATTTACCTTTCGCTGGCCACCCAGCTGGTGCGGGAAATGAACCCCGCCGGTTTCACCATCGCCGAGGACATGTCCGGCATGGCGGGCCTCGCAGCCCCGCTGCAGGCCTACGGCGTGGGCTTCGACTTCCGGATGGCGATGGGCGTCGCGGACCATTGGATTAAATGGATCAAGGAAAAGAGCGACGATGAGTGGTCCATGGGTGAAATCTGGTGGGAGCTCACCAACAAGCGGGCCGATGAAAAGACGGTCTCTTACGCCGAATGCCATGACCAGGCGCTGGTGGGGGACAAGACCATCATCTTCCGCCTGATGGACAAGGAGATGTATTTCGCGATGAATAAGGCGTCCCAGAACGACATCGTGGACCGCGGCATCGCCCTTCACAAGATGATCCGCCTGGTGACGGCCGCCACCTCCGGCGACGGCTACCTGAACTTCATGGGCAACGAATTCGGCCATCCCGAATGGATAGACTTCCCGCGCGAGGGAAACGGCTGGTCTTACAAGTATGCCCGCCGCCAGTGGTCGCTGGAAGACAACGGCCTGCTGCGCTACGGAGACCTCCGCAATTTCGACGAGGCGATGGTGCACCTGATCCGGGAAGAAAACCTCCTGGCGGAGCGTCCCATCCTCCTCGTGGCCGACGAACAGAAGAAAATCTTGGTTTTCCTACGGAAAAACTGTATCTTTGCGCTGAATTTCTCACCCACCGGCTCCTTCACGGACTACGGCTTCGCCGCCCCGGCCGGAACCTATGTGAACGTGCTGGACAGTGACCGAAAGGAATTCAACGGCTTCGGCCGCCTGCAGGAGGGGGAGAAACATATAGCCGTAAGGGCAAAATGTCCCAACGGAAATCAGGCCTACGACCACACCCTGAAAGTGTATTTGCCGGCCCGCACTGCCATTGTTTTGAAGCAAGTATAAACATTTATATATGGCTTTTTTGACATTTAACAAGTCTGAACTGGTCAACCTTGAGTATTCCCTCAGCCGGGAAATCATCTTGGCTGGCAAGACCGGCGCCTATTGCAACACGTCCATCGTCACCTGCAACACCAGGCGTTATCACGGCCTCCTGGCCGTACCGGTGGAACAGTTCGGCGGCGCGCAGTACCTGCTGCTGAGCTCGCTGGACGAAAGCCTCACCCTGCGCGGCAAGCGCTTCAACCTGGGCATCCACTGCTACGGAGACATCTATGAGCCCCGCGGCCACAAGTACATTGTGGACTTCGACGCAGACCCCGTGCCTTGCGTCACCTACAAAATCGGGGAAATCGTGTTCCGCAAGCGCATCGCCCTGAGCCCGGACAGCAACCAGGTGCTCATCCACTATGAGCTGGTGAACGCGCCCGCCAAGGTGAAACTGGAGCTGAAGCCTTTCCTGGCTTTCCGCAGCAACCACGCGCTCACGCAGGAGAATGCATCGGCCAAAACCGGCTTCCTGCCCGTTCAGAACGGCGCCGCCTTCTGTCTGTACGACGGTTTCCCGCAGCTGAACCTGCAGTTGAGTACGGCAACATCGGCCTTCAAGTACAACCCTGTCTGGTACAAGGGCGTCACCTATTCGGACGAGATGCGCCGCGGGTTTGACTGCCGCGAGGACCTTTGGGTGCCCGGTACCTTTGAGGCTGAACTCGGCAGCGGAGACTCCATCGTCTTCTCCGCAACGGCCGGCGAGCCCGTGAACGCCACCTCCCTGAAGCGCCGCTTCGGTGCCGTGGTGGACAAGATCGGCCCCATCACCTCCTTCCGCGACCAGTTGGTCCGGCAGGCGGACTCCCTCATCCGGGAAGACGGCGGCCGCAAGCGCATCGTGGCGGGTTACAGCTGGCTCCTCACCGGTCTCCTCCGGGAGACGCTGGGCTCCATTGCCGGCCTGGCCCTCTACGCCAAGGACAGCGCCAAGGAGTTCGAAGAGATTCTGGACAATCTCATCGCGGACAACCAGGAGCGTCTCACCAAACGTACCACGCAGGTGGAATCCCCGCTTTATCTGGTGGTCGCCCTACAGCAGTACATCGCCTGGGGTGCCCAGGACAAAGCCGTGTGGGCCAAGTACGGTCCCGTGGTGAAAGCCATCATTGAAAGTTACCTTCCGGGTGTCCGCCAGGAAGTGGCCATGCAGCCCAACGGCCTCCTGTGGGCCCAGATGGACGGCGTGGCGCTGAGCTGGATGAACGCCTACATTAACGGCCGGGCCGTCACCGAACGCGCCGGCTACCAGGTGGAAACCAACGCCATGTGGTACAACGCCATCTGCTGGGCCCTTGCCCACGAAAAGAAGGGCAGCGCCTGGGCCAAGAAGTGGACCACGGTGAAGGAACTCATCGAGGACAACTTCCAGCCGCTGTTCTGGAATGCCGATATGGGCTTCCTGGCAGACTATGTGGACGGCAGCGGCCAGCACCTGGAACTGCGCCCGAACCAACTCTGGGCCGTTTCCCTGGACTACTGCTGCGTAAGCGACGAAGTAATCAGCGAAGTGATGCGCGTGGTGAACGCGGAACTGCTCACCCGCAGGGGCGTTCGCACCCTCAGCCCGCGCGACGTCCGCTACAAGGGCGTGTATGAAGGCAACCAGCTGCAGCGGGACGAAGCCTATATGAACGGCTGCGCCTGGCCTTTCCTGCTGGCCCAGTACTGCTACGCCAGCTTCAACATGATGGGCAGCTCCTTCGTCAAGCGGGCCGAATGGCTTACGGAAGGGTTCTACGAGGATCTTTCCAAGCATGGCGTGGGCGCCTTCTCGGAGCTCTACGACGGAGACCCGCCGCATGAGGCCCACGGGGCCATTTCGTCGGCCATGACCGTCGCGGCCCTGCTGAATATCAATTGGCTCATCGAAAAGTATAGGGAGGAATAGGATATGCGAGTACTTATGTTTGGCTGGGAGTTTCCTCCCCACATTGCAGGCGGTCTGGGTACGGCCTGCGAAGGCATTGTGAAGGGTCTTGCCCACAACGGCGTGGAAACCCTGTTCGTGATGCCGTCGGCCTCCGGCGACGAAGACCAGAGCGCCACCACCATCATCAACGCCTCGGACGTTCCCGTGGATACCGTGTCGGAGAGCGTGGAAGAATACCTGGACAAGGTGAAGTTCATCCACATCGGCTCCAATATGGTCCCCTACGCGGATCCGGAAGAATTCGGCCAGATGGTGGAGGAAGAGAGAAAGCGTCAGGTGAAAGACTTCTCCATCAGCTATGGCCAGAAGTACAAGTTCTCCGGCAAGTACGGCGCCAACCTCCTGGAGGAGGTGGCCCGTTATGCCATGGTGGGCGGTACCATCGCCATGCAGCGCAAGGATGAATTCGACGTCATCCACGCGCACGACTGGCTGTGCTATTATGCCGGTATCGCCGCCAAGGAACTCACCGGGAAACCGCTCGTGATCCACGTGCACGCCACCTCCTTCGACCGCGGCAGCGTGGACAACATAGACACCCGCGTCTTCGCCATCGAGCAGAAAGGCATGCAGATGGCCGACAGGGTGGTCACCGTGAGCGACCTCACCCGCAACATCGTCATCTCCCGCTACGGGATAGACCCCGCCAAGGTGGTTACCGTGCACAACGCGGTGGACTTCAGCGGGCGCGAAAACCTGGAAGTGGAACGCGGGGTGAAAGATCCCGTGGTCACCTTCCTGGGCCGTATCACTTATCAGAAAGGTCCCGAATATTTCATCGAGGCGGCCGCCAAGGTGCTCAAACGCACCAAGAACGTGCGCTTCGTGATGGCCGGCAGCGGCGATATGATGAACCGCTGCATCCGCCACGCCGCCAGGCTGGGCATCAGCGACCGTTTCCACTTCACGGGCTTCCTCCGCGGCGTGGATGTCCAGAAGATGTTCGCCCTCTCGGACGTGTATATCATGCCGTCCATCAGCGAACCTTTCGGCATCTCCCCGCTGGAGGCCATGCGCACCGGCGTTCCTTCCATCATCTCCAAGCAGTCCGGCGCCGCCGAAGTGCTCAAGTACGCCTTCAAGGTGGATTTCTGGGATGTGGACGCGATGGCCGATGACATCTACGCCCTCCTCACTTACCCGGCCCTGGCCCGCTTCAGCGCCCAGACCGGCTACGACGAGGTGAACGCCCTCAAATGGAACGGCGCCTGCGCCAAGCTCAAGCAAGTTTATGAATCAGTAGTAAAATAAGATATTATGGCAACCCCTAAGAGCATCTGCCTGTATTTCCAGGTCCATCAACCCACCCGGCTCCGCCTGTACAGATTCTTTGACATCGGCAAGGACTCGCACTATTACGACGACTTCGCCAACCGCACCATCCTGCGCCGTGTGGCCCAGAAGTGCTATCTTCCCATGAACCAGCTCATGCTGGAACTGGTGAAGAAGTACAAGGGCAAGTTCAAGATTGCCTATTCCATCTCCGGCAGCGCCCTGGAACAGTTCCAGCGCTTTGCTCCGGACGTGCTGGACAGCTTCAAGGCCCTCGCCGCCACCGGCTGCGTGGAGTTTCTGGCAGAGACCTATTACCACTCCCTGGCCTCCCTGGGCAGTGATTCGGAATTCCGTCTCCAGGTGGCCAAGCACGCCGCCAAGATTGAGGAAATCTTCGGCGTGAAGCCCACCGCTTTCCGCAATACGGAGCTCATCTATTCCAACAGCATCGGCGAAATCGTCTATGAGATGGGCTACAAGACCATGCTCACGGAAGGCGCCCGCCACATCATGGGTTGGCAAAGCCCCAACTACGTGTATACCGGTTCCACCCAGCCGCACCTGAAACTCCTGCTCCGCAACTACGCCCTGTCGGACGATATCGCATTCCGTTTCGCCAGCAACAAGGCCACCGCGGACCAGTATCTGGGCTGGCTGAAGGAAAACGCCAAGGACGGGGATATCGTGAACCTGTTCATGGACTATGAGACCTTCGGCGAGCATCAGAAGGCGGACACCGGCATCTTCGAGTTCATGCGCGCGCTCCCCGGCATCGTCATCAAGGACGGCACCTTCGGCTTCGTCACCCCTTCGGAGGCCACCAAGAAGCACAAGGCCGTGGCCGATATCGACGTGGAAGATCCCATCTCCTGGGCCGATGAAGAGCGCGACGTGACCGCCTGGCTGGGCAACGAACTCCAGAGCGAGGCCTTCAAGAAGGTCTATGCGATGAAGGAGAAGCTCGCCATCGTGAGCGACGCGGACCTTTACCGGGACTGGGGCCATCTTCAGGAAAGCGACCATTTCTACTATATGTGCACCAAGTTCTTCTCCGACGGGGAAGTGCACAAGTATTTCAATCCGTATGACACCCCGTATGAGGCGTTCATCAACTACATGAACGTGATTTCGGACTTCCAGATCCGCCTGGACGAAAAACGCGCGGCCCTGGATGTGAAGGAGACCGCCAAGCAGGAGCTGGCGGCTCCCGTGGTGAAGAAGCCGGTACGGAAAAAGGCAGCAGCGAAGAAGAAACAGTAAATGGCAAAGAAATCAGTTCTTCAACCGGACTATCTGTTCGAGGTTAGCTGGGAAGTGTGCAACAAGGTGGGCGGTATCTATACCGTGATTGCCACCAAGGCCCTGCACCTGCAGTCCCAGCTGGGGCGCCGGCACATTTTCATCGGCCCCGACGTATGGATGCACCGCAGCGGGAACCCGGATTTTCTGGAAGACCCCATGCTGTACCGTTCCTGGAAAGCCCAGGCGGCCGCGGAGGGCCTGCGTTTCCGTGTGGGCCGATGGAACATTCCCGGCAAGCCCGTCGCCATCTTGGTGGACTACAAGCAGTTCCTTCCCAAGGCCGATGAAATCCTGGGCGCCCTGTGGCGCGATTACGGCGTGGATTCCATCTCGGGCAACTGGGACTATAAGGAATCGGCCGTGTTCGGTGTGCTGGCCGGCCGCGTCATCGAGAGTTTCTGGAACTACAACCTGAACGGCGGGGAGAAAGTGGTGGCCCAGTTCCATGAGTGGCAGACGGGCGCGGGCGTGCTGTACCTGAAGCACGTCGGCGTTCCCGTGGCTACGGCTTTCACCACCCACGCCACCATGATGGGCCGTTGCCTTGCCGGTAACAACCTGCCCCTGTACAACGCCCTGGAAAGCTATAACGGCGACGAAATGGCCCGCCGCTTCAACGTGACGGCCATCTACTCGCTGGAGAAGAAATCGGCCCAGAACGCCGACGTATTCACCACCGTGAGCGATATCACCGCCAAGGAGTGCGCCCAGTTCCTGGAGCGCCCCGTGGACGTGGTGACGCCCAATGGCTTCGAGAACAGTTTTACACCTGCCTCGGACAAGGAGTATGACCGCCTGCATGACGCCGCCCGCGAACGGCTGGTTCAGGTGGCTACGCAGATGAGCGGGGAGGAAGTGCCCGCCAACGCGCTGTTTATCGGCATCGGCGGACGTTATGAATATCGCAACAAAGGCATCGACGTCTTTATCGATGCCCTGGACCGCATCAACAAGTCCGACGACTATGCCGGCCGCAGCATCCAGGCCTTCATCATGATTCCTTCCGGCCACTACGGCCCCAACAAGGAATTCCCTTCGCAGACTTCGCACGTGCTGATGAACGCCGAATACGACACCATCACCGGGCGGCTGCGGGAACTGGGCCTCACCAATTCCATCGGCGACAAAGTGAAGGTCTATTTCATTCCGTCTTATTTGAACGGGGATGACGGCGTGTTCAATATGTCGTACTATGACCTTCTGTGCGGCCTGGACCTGGCGCTGTTCCCGTCCTACTATGAACCCTGGGGGTACACCCCGTTGGAGGCCCTGGCTTTCCGCGTGCCCACCCTCACCACCACCCTCGCCGGCTTCGGCCTCTGGGTGGAAACCCATTACAAGAAGAAACATCCCGGCATCACGGTGCTTAAGCGCGACGACACCAATTACGGCGAAGTGGTGGACGGCACCGTGGCGCGCATCCGCGAGATGGCGGCCCTGGACAAGGAGCAGCGTGCGGTGTATCGGGAAAACGCCCGCGAAGTGGCTCAGATAGCCCTGTGGGAGAATCAGATAGTGTATTATCAGGAGGCCTATTCCATCGCCCTCGGAAAATTGGCGGACAAGGCCGATACCTACAAAACCAAGAAGAAAACCATGCAGTATTTCAAAGCAGACGTTACCAATCCCAGCTGGCGCAGCATCCTGGTGACCCGTCACCTTCCGGAGAAGCTGTCCAGGCTGGAAAAACTGTCCAAGAACCTGTGGTGGTGCTGGAACGAGAGCGCAAAGGATCTGTTCCGTTCCATCGACCCTCAGGTCTGGCATAAGAGCGGCCACAATCCGCTGGTTGTTCTGGACACCGTGAGTATCAAGCGGTTCCAGCAGCTGTCCGAAGACCCGGACTTCCTCTCCCGCATGAAGAAAGTGCTTGATGAATTCGACGCCTATATGGCCGCCAAGGCCCAGCGCAAGGACCCGTCCATCGCCTATTTCTGTATGGAATACGGCCTGGACACTTCCCTGAAGATCTATTCCGGCGGTCTGGGCATCCTGGCCGGCGACTACCTCAAGGAAACGTCCGACATGAATACCAACCTGGTGGCCGTTGGCCTTCTGTACCGCTACGGTTATTTCAACCAGGTGCTCAGCGCGCAAGGATATCAGGTGGCCGGCTATGACGCCCAGGACTTCACCAAGAGCCCTGCGGTGCCCGTGCTGGACAAGGACGGAAACTGGCTCACCGTTTCCGTGGCCTTCCCGGGCCGCAACCTCACCGCCCGCCTGTGGAAGGTGGAGGTGGGCCGCACGGACCTGTATCTGATGGATACGGACTACGAAGCCAACACACCGGAAGACCGTGAGGTTACCTGGCATCTTTACGGCGGCAGCTGGGAGAACCGTCTCAAGCAGGAACTCCTGCTGGGCGTGGGCGGTATCCGCCTGCTCCGCAAACTGGGCCTTAATCCGCAGGTGTACCACTGCAACGAGGGCCACGCCGCCTTCACGGGCCTGGAGCGTCTGCGCGAATACATCGAACACGACAACCTGGGCTTCTCGGAGGCCCTGGAAGTGGTTCGTGCCAGCTCCCTGTTCACCACCCATACGCCGGTTCCCGCCGGCCACGACGCCTTCGAGGAAGGCATGCTGCGTCAGTACATCGGCCATTATCCCGACCGTCTGAAGATTGACTGGGAGACGCTGATGTCCCTGGGAAAGGACAACCCGCTGGATGAGCATGAGAAATTCTCCATGAGCAACCTCGCCGCCAACATTTCCCAGAACGTGAACGGCGTTTCCATGCTGCACGGAAAGGTGTCCCAGGACATCTTCGCCCATATGTATCCCGGCTACCTGCCGGAGGAGCTCTTCGTGAGCTATGTCACCAACGGCGTGCATTATCCCACCTGGTGCGCCCCTGAATGGAAGCCGGTCCACGCCCGCGTGTTCGGCCCGGAATTCGCCACGCACCATTATGACAAATCCTGCTTCGAGGGCATTTACAAGGTGTCCGACGAAGAAGTATGGGGCGTGAAGAAACTCCTGAAGAAGAAGCTCATCGCCTTCCTGCGGGAGAAACTCACGGACAAGTCCATCAGCAATCATTACAGCCCCACGGAACTGGTGACCATCCTGGAGAACCTCCGGGACGACGTCCTCACCATCGGCTTTGCCCGCCGCTTCGCCACTTACAAGCGTGCCACGCTCCTGTTCCGGGATTTGGACCGCCTGGACAAGATTGTGAACAATCCCGCCCAGCCCGTGCAGTTCATCTTCGCCGGCAAGGCGCACCCCGCCGACAAAGCCGGTCAGGACCTCATCAAGCACATTGTGGACATCTCCAAGGATCCCCGTTTCATCGGCAGGATCATCTTCGTGCCCGGCTACGACATCACGCTTGCCAAGCGCATGGTCCAGGGCGTGGACGTGTGGATGAACAATCCCACCCGTCCGCTGGAGGCTTCCGGTACGTCCGGTGAAAAGGCCGCCATGAACGGCACCATGCACTTCAGCGTGCTGGATGGCTGGTGGGTGGAAGGCTACAAGGAAGGCGCCGGCTGGGCCCTTCCCATCGAGCAGGCCTACGAAGACAACGACTTCCAGAATGAGCTGGACGCCGCCACCATCTACCAGATTCTGGAGAACGACATCGCGCCCGCGTATTATAATGTAGACCGTGTCACCGGCAGCAGCCGTGAATGGGTGGGCTATATCAAGAACACCATCGCGCAGGTGGCCTGCAACTTCACCACCAACCGCATGCTCACGGACTACATCAACCAGTATTATGCGCCTCAGGCTGCCGGGGCCGATGCCATCCGCGCCAAGGATTACGCCCAGGCCCGCGAACTGGCCGCCTGGAAGGTGCGCGTGCGCCGCGAATGGGAGAACGTGCGTCTGGTGTCCCGCAGCGAAGCGGTTACCACCTATGATCTCACGCTGGCCCAGCCGTACCACACGGAAATGGAACTCCAGATGGGTTCCCTTACGCCGAAGGAAGTGGGTCTGGAAGTGGTCTTCGCCCAGCAGGATCCTCACGGAAAACTGCACATCGTGGATGTACAGGAGTTCAAGGAGGTTTCCTTCAAGGACGGCGTCGCCAAGTATATCGTGGATGTGCTTCCGGAGAAGACCGGTGCCTATATGGTAGGCGCCCGTGCCTTCGCCAAGCACCCGTTGCTGGCCCACCGCCAGAGTTTCGAGTGCGTGAAGTGGCTGTAGTAACAACCGGTTTCTTTGACGGTGTCCATCTTGGGCACCGTCATGTCCTTGAGACAGTGGTCTCCGCTGCCCGCGAAAGGGGAGAGGAGGCCATTGTGGTTACTTTCTGGCCGCATCCGCGGACGGTGCTGCAGCAGGATGCCAGGGATCTGCGCCTGCTTTCCACGCTGGAAGAAAAGAAGGAGATGCTGCATGCGGCGGGCATCGACCGCGTGGAAGTGCTGCCCTTCACCCGTTCCTTCGCCGCCCTCACCGCCTCCGAATATCTTGCCCTCCTTCGCGACCGCTTCAACGCTTCGCTCATTGTCATGGGCTATGATAATAGAATAGGTAGTGATAATATGACGGCTTCGGAGCTGATTCCGGAGGCCCGTTGGTCCCTGAACCCTTCGTCGCTTCGCTCCTCGTCCCTCCCAACGTCCCTTCGGGCCGTCGGGCCCCTCCCGTTCACGTGGCCACGGGCGGCCACGGGTTCCGGAGACCAACAGCCCTCCGAAACAGCTCTCCCGCCGGTCTCCTCCACCCAAATCCGAAAAGCACTGGAAGAGGGGAGGATTGATGAGGCGAACGGGATGCTGGGGTACAGGTATGGGCTGTACGGCGTGGTGGTGGCGGGAAACCGGATGGGAAGGAGCATTGGGTTTCCGACGGCGAATATGCAGTTGTACGAACCACTGAAGCTGGTTCCGGCGAATGGGGCGTATGTGGTTGAGGTTGAGGTACTTGGAAAGCAGTATACGGGGATGTGCAACATCGGCCTCAGGCCCACGGTGGACGGGAAGGTCCGGACCATCGAGACGCACATCCTGGACTTCGACGAGGATATCTACGGGCTGCCGATGGGAATCCGTTTCGTGCGGCGGCTACGGGACGAACGCAAGTTCCCCTCGATGGAGGCTTTGCGGACGCAACTGGTGCAGGATGCTTTGAATTGTAAAAAGTAATCGCTATCTTTGCAGTAGATACTTAGCACGGCGGCCCAATCGGCCGTCGGCTAATTTTTTGACAACAAAAAGTATTATTATATGGCAATTGAAATGATGACGCAGGCGGGTCTCGATAAGCTGAAACAGGAGCTCGCCGAAGCACTGGCCCAGCGGCCGGTAATCTCTGCGGCTATCGCGGAGGCCCGCGAAAAGGGGGACCTCTCGGAGAATGCGGAGTACGATGCAGCCCGCGATGCGCAAGGGTTGCTGGAAGTGAAAATCGCCCGTCTCAAGGAGAAGGTGGCGAACGCCCGTGTGATCGACGAGAGCAAACTGTCGGCAGATACTGTGCAGCTGCTTTCCAAGGTGAAGGTACGCAATCTCACCGCCAAGATGGAGATGAACTTCCAGATTGTGCCGGAGAGCGAGGCGGATTTCGCCAAGGGTCTGCTGGCTGCCACCACGCCCATCGCCAAGGCCCTCATCGGCCATAAGAAAGGGGAAACCGTGGAGGCGCAGGTCCCCAGCGGTGTCCTGAAGTTCGAAATCCTGGAAATTTCCCTGTAAGATGGCCACCATTTTTACCCGCATCGCCGCTGGCGAAATCCCTTCCTACAAGTGCGCGGAAAGCGAGGATTTCTACGCTTTTCTGGATATCTCTCCGCTGGCCAAGGGCCATACGCTGGTGATTCCCAGGCACGTGGAGGACGACTATATCTTCCACCTGGACCAGAAGACCTACGAAGGCCTGTGGGCGTTCGCCCGCAAGGTGGCCGTGGCGCTGAAAAACGCCGTCCCGTGCAAGCGGGTGGGCGTTGCAGTGCTGGGAATGGAAGTTCCGCACACGCACATCCACCTGGTTCCGCTGCAGACGGAAGGAGATATGGATTTCCGCAAGGCCAAGCTGCAGCTTCAGCCGGAGGAAATGGCCGCCATCGCCGCCAAAGTATTTGCCGAATATGAAAAGCTTTAAGCTTATTGCCGCCGCTGCGCTGGTTATTTTTTTATCGGCCTGCGGTCACAACACCGTTATTGAGGGAAACCTGCGCGACGGCGCTGGCAAGGAGGTCATCGTCAAGCTCCTGGACGTAAACCGTTTCCAGGTGCTGGATACGCTCAAGGTGGGGAAGGACGGTTCTTTCCGCTATAGCCTGGATGTGGCCGAGGGTGAGCCGGAATTTGTCTATCTGTTCTACGGGGATCGGCGGATTGCCTCCCTCCTCCTTAAGAACGGGGATAAGGTGAAGGTGCTCACGGACACGCTGGGCGTGTACAGTGTGGAAGGATCGGAAGAATCCGTCAAACTGCAGCAGGTGGAAAGGGATTACGGGAAGTTCCAACAGGAAATGGAGAGAATACTTGATGACGAACTCTCCCCGGACCCGTCTCTGTCCCGCTGCTATGTGAATTATTACCGTGACCGTCTGAAGTATGTGGTGGGGAATTGCCATTCGCTTACGGTGGTGCCAGTGCTGTTCCAGCAGGTGAATCCGTCCTTTCCCGTTTTCAGCCGGTCCACGGACGGTATTGTGATGAAGAGCATCTGCGATTCACTTAAAACGCTTTACCCCCAGTCCCGCTATGTGAAGGCGCTGGAGAAGGAAGCGGCCCGCCGGATGGACGAGATGTCCCTCGAGAATAAGCTGAGGGCAGCCGAAGAAGTGGGTTATATGGACATAGAGCTGCCTTCGATGAATGGGAAAAACGTTAAACTGAGTGAATCCCTGGGCAAGGTGACGCTGCTGTATTTCTGGGCATCCACCGTGGAGCAGAAAATGTTCAATCTGGATACGCTGCTTCCCCTCTATGAGGAATTCCACCAGAATGGCTTCGAGATTTATGCCGTTTCGTTTGACAGTGACAAGACGGCCTGGGCCCGCGCAGTTTGCAATCAGAATCTGCCCTGGGTCAATGTCTGCGACACCCGCGGCGCGCTGTCTCCTTACATCGACACTTACGGAATCGGCGCTCTCCCGATGATGTGGATGTTGGACGGCGATGTAATCGACCCCGGTTTCAAGGCCGGCAGCAGAGACGACATCCGCCATTATCTTCGTGGGAAGTTCTGATGGCACGCATCCTTCTTATAGACACTTCTACCGCAGTCCTGTCCGTGGGTCTTTCCCTGGACGGGACTGTGGCGCAGGAGCGTGTCTGCACCGAGGCCCGTTCGCAGGCCTCGCTCACGGCTCCGCTGGTCAAAGAAATGCTTGACGCAGAAGGACTTGGAGTGAAAGACTGTGATGCCGTCTGCGTCAGCGCAGGTCCCGGCTCCTATACCGGTCTTCGCGTGGGTGTCTCCACTGCCAAGGGGCTCGCTTTCGGCGCGGGGATTCCGCTCATCGCGATTGGTACGCTGGATATCCTGGCGCATTCCGCCGTAGCCCACTCCGACACCGTCTCCGTCATGGCCGACTCCGATCGGCCATCTCTCATCGTCCCCATGATCGACGCCCGCCGGATGGAAGTCTATACGGCCATTTATAGCGCTGACGGTGAGCGGCTTACCCCGGTGGAGGCTAAGGTCATCGGCCCGGAATCCTTTGCCCCTGAACTGGCGGAAGGTCCGGTGACTTTTATCGGCGACGGCGCCCTCAAATGTCAGGAGGTTATCAAACACCCCAATGCCCGTTTCCGTGCGGCCGAACCCCTCGCGCGCTTTATGGCTCCCCTCGCCCAGAAAGCCTTTGACGAAGGTCAATTCGTGGATTTGGCTTATTTCGAGCCGTTCTATTTAAAGGATTTCGTCGCTACCGTTTCGCGGAAGCAGCTTTGGTAGGCTGGAGCGCATCTGCTTGATTTACAACAAGATATAGAAAAAGGGGTGCACTTCCCGGTGCACCCCTCTTTTAGCAACTTGCATTCAATCAGTGACTTACGCTGCAGAGGCCATCGCCACCAACGCTTTCAGATAAGGGAAAACCGTATAGCCCAGGTCCAGCAGGGGTTTGTACAGCGCCGACTGGTCCAACAGGGTGTTTTGTACCAGTTCGAACTTGGTGTTGACGGTGTCGAAAAGGATGGCGATAAGGCTGAGGACCAGGGTACTTGCCACAAGTGAAAAGACGAAGCCCAGCGCATGGTTGATCCATCCCAACGATGCCATTTCTATGGCCTTGGTCAGGATTTTTGCCACCATAATGACCAGGATCAGCAGTCCCGCCAGCACAAGGACGAAGCCGATTACGTGAAGCAGTGTCTCGGAGATAGGGATGTACTGCTCCAGCCACGTACAGACGAAATTCGAAAAATGGTAGGCGATATAGGCGCTCAGGAAGAGCCCGGCAATGGAAATAACCTGTTCCAGAAAGCCCTTCCTGATACCGCGGACGGCACCGGGAATGAGAAGAATGAGGAGGATGATATCCAATGCGTTCATATTGCTAGTGTCAGTTTATTTGATTATCTTTGCAATCCTATATAACACGCTGCAAAAATACGAAATTTATATGACTTTCAAGGAATATAAGGGGCTGGATTTGACGGCTGCAGGCCGTGAGGTGCTGGAACGCTGGAAGCGCATCGGCGCGTTCGAGCGTTCGCTGGAGCTCCGCGAGGGCGCCCCTTCGTTCATTTTCTTCGAAGGTCCCCCCAGCGCCAACGGCATGCCGGGCATCCACCACGTGATGGCGCGTTCCATCAAGGACGCCATCTGCCGCTACAAAACGCAGACGGGCTTCAAGGTGGCCCGCCGCGCCGGCTGGGATACGCACGGACTTCCCGTGGAACTGGGCGTGGAGAAGAAACTGGGCATCACGAAGGCCGACATAGGCACGAAAGTCTCCGTAGAGCAGTACAACGCCACCTGCCGCAAGGAGGTGATGAAATACACCGCCGAATGGGTGAATATGACGGAGCGGGTAGGTTACTGGGTGGATATGAATGACCCTTACATCACCTACGACAACCGCTACATCGAAACCCTTTGGTATCTGCTGAAGAAAATCTACGAAAAAGGCCTGCTCTATAAGGGCTACACCATTCAGCCGTATTCGCCCACGGACGGCACGGGCCTCAGCTCCCACGAACTGAACCAGCCCGGCTGCTACAAGGATGTGAGCGACACCACCGCCACGGTGCAGTTCGAACTCATCAAGGACGGTGCCTCGCAGAAGCTCTTCGGCACTGAAACCCTGCCCGTCTTCATCCTGGCCTGGACCACCACGCCCTGGACGCTTCCGTCCAACACGGCGCTCTGCGTGGGGCCGGATATCGAATACGTGCGCGTGCTTTCGCAGAACCCGTACACCGGGGCCGATGCCATCTACGTGCTGGCAAAGGATCTGGTGAGCGCCTGGTTCGACGGAAAGGTCCCCTTCAAGCTGCTGGACGGCGTCTGGAAGGGATCGGAACTGGTGGGCATCCGCTATCACCAGCTCTTCCCCTGGTTCCGCCCGGACGGAGATGCCTTCCGCGTCATCGCGGGGGACTATGTGACCACCAGCGACGGTACGGGCATCGTGCACATCGCTCCCACCTTCGGCGCGGACGACAAGCGCGTGGCTGCGGCCGCGGGCATCGGCGCCATCATGCCGCTGGACAAGGACGGAAATCCGCAGGCGCAGGTGGACCGTCAGGGCCGCTTCATGCGTCTGGAGGACATGGATCCCGCCTTCGCGGCAACGGTGGATCCTTCTTATAAGGAATATTCGGGCCGATATGTAAAGGCTGGCTACAAGGAATACTTCGAGCATGAGGCCGAAGAAGGTACGCTGGACATCGACCTCTGCGTGATGATGAAACGGGACGGCCGCGCCTTCAAGGTGCTCAAGCACGTCCACAGTTATCCCCACAGCTGGCGCACGGACCTGCCGGTCCTCTATTACCCGCTGGACAGCTGGTTCATCAAGGCATCGGCCGTGAAGGACGAAATGGTGAAGCTGAACGGGGAAATCACCTGGAAGCCCGCTTCCACCGGCACCGGCCGCTTCGGCCAGTGGCTGGAGAACATCCAGGACTGGAACCTCAGCCGCTCCCGCTACTGGGGCACTCCGCTGCCCATCTGGCGCACGGAGGACGGCAAGGAAGAGGTGTGCATCGGCTCCGTCAAGGAACTCTATGAGGCCATCGAAAAGGCCGTCGCCGCCGGCGTGATGCCTTCCAATCCGCTGAAGGAAAAGGGCTTCAATCCGGCCGACATGTCCCTGGAGAACTACAATAAGATCGACCTCCATCGGCCCTATGTGGATGAAATCTATCTGGTTTCCGCTTCCGGCAGGAAGATGGTGCGGGAGACAGACCTCATCGACGTTTGGTTCGACTCAGGCGCCATGCCCTATGCCCAGGAAGGCCTCAGGAACCTTGGTTCGGACGGCTTCGGCGCCACGGCGGATTTCATCGCTGAAGGCGTGGATCAGACGCGCGGGTGGTTCTACACCCTTCACGCCATCCACACCATGATCAGCGGCACGCCTGCTTTCAAACGCGTGATTTCCAACGGCCTGGTGCTGGATAAGAACGGCAACAAGATGTCCAAGCGTCTGGGCAATGCCGTGGATCCCTTCTGGGCCCTGGATACCTATGGCGCGGATGCCCTCCGCTGGTACATGCTCACCAACGCGGAGCCCTGGGACAACCTGAAATTCGACGAAAAAGGCGTGGACGAAGTACGTCGCAAGTTCTTCGGCACGCTCTACAATACGTACGCCTTCTTTGCGAGGTATGCGAATATCGACAACTGGACTCCGTCCGGTGCCGATAAAGACACTCCCTCAGTCGCTAAAAAGAAGGCCGATGCTCCTTCGGGAGTGTCTTCATCGTGCACCGAACTGGACCGTTGGATTATCTCCAGACTGAA
>JAFZKT010000080.1 GCA_017553545.1 Bacteroidales bacterium
ATTTCGTAACCCCTTGATTACCAATGTAAATTGTTGAGATAGAAGGACTCGAACCCTCACTGACAGAGCCAGAATCTGTAGTGCTACCATTACACCATATCTCAATGTTCCCGCGCGTGAAGCCGAAGCCCTCCGCAAAACGGGACTGCAAATGTACGACTTTTTTCCGAATCCGCAAGTAGTATTGCGAAAAATCTACTTGGCGAAGAGGGAAATCAGATTGAGGATTACCTGGGAGGCCTTTTCCATGCTCTCCAGGGGCACGAACTCCATCTTTCCGTGGAAGTTGAGGCCGCCGGCGAAGATGTTCGGGCAGGGCAGGCCCTTGAAGGAGAGGTTGGCGCCGTCCGTGCCGCCGCGGATGGGCTGTACCTTGGCCTTCACGCCCGCAAGATCCATCGCCTTGATGGCCTTTTCCACAATGTGGTAGTGCGGCTCCACCTGCTCCCGCATGTTGTAATACTGGTCCTTCAGCACCAGCGTCACGGTGCCGGCACCGTACTTTAAATTAATGGCATCGGCCGCCTTCTGCATCAGCGCCTTCCGCTCCTCGAATTTCGGACGGGAATGGTCGCGGATGATGTAGGCGAAATCCGCCTCCTCCACGCTTCCCTTGAAGGAAATGAGGTGGAAAAAGCCTTCGTATCCTTCCGTGCATTCCGGACGGTCGGCCTCCGGCAGCAGGGCATTGAGCTCCTGGCCGATGAGAATGGCGTTCAGCATCTTCCCCTTCGCGTAGCCGGGGTGCACGTTGCGGCCCTGGATATGGATTTTGGCCGATGCGGCGTTGAAGTTCTCGAACTCCAGTTCGCCCACTTCGCCGCCGTCCATCGTATAGGCATAATCGGCCCCGAACTTTGCGACATCAAACTTGACTACGCCGCGGCCGATTTCCTCATCGGGCGTAAAGCCGATGCAGATGGGTCCGTGGGGAAACTCCGGATGCGCCACGATGTACTGCACGGCGTCCATGATTTCCGCGACGCCGGCTTTGTCGTCGGCCCCGAGGAGGGTGGTGCCGTCCGTGGTGATGAGCGTCTGGCCCACGTAATGGAGCATCTCCGGGAACTCGGAAGGCTTCAGTGCCAGGCCGGGCACACCTTTCAGGGGAATCTCCCCGCCGTCATAGGCCGATATGATCTGCGGCTTTACATCGGCCCCGGAAGCGTCCGGCGCCGTATCAACGTGGGCGATGAACCCCACCGCAGGCACTTCGTGAGAAAGGTTGGAGGGGATGCGGGCCATCACATAGCCGTATTCGTCCAGCGTGGCCTCTACGCCCAGCGCCTTCAGTTCGTCCCGGAGCATGCGCAGCAGGTCCAGCTCTTTGGGGGCCGACGGCTGCGTCTCCGATTCCTCGTTGCTCTGCGTGTCCACCGACACGTAGCGTAAAAATCTATCAAGCAGTTTTTCCATAGTGAGACAAATGTACGAAAAAATGGCTAATTTTGTAAAAATGCAAAGCAGTATGGAAGAAAAGAAAAAGATTGCCCTTCCGGAGAACGCGCAGCGGGAGCTGCAGCCCGGAGAGGAATACAAGCCCATTCTGGATTCCGGAAAGAAATACGCCGAGGCGACGCCTTATTCGGTACTTGTCGGCCTGCTGATGGTGATACTCTTCAGCGCCGCGGCAGCCTATCTGGGCCTGAAAGTGGGCCAGGTGTTCGAGGCAGCCATCCCCATCGCCATCATCGCGGTGGGCCTCACCGGCGCCCTGGGGCTGAAACAGGGCCTCAGCCAGAACGTGATTATCCAGTCCATCGGCGGCTGCAGCGGCGCCGTGGTGGCTGGAGCCATCTTCACCCTGCCCGCCATCTACATCCTGGACCTGGACGCTTCCTTCCTGCAGATGGCGTTGTCCTCTCTCCTGGGCGGCGTGCTGGGCATCCTGTTTTTGATCCCGTTTCGCAAGTACTTCGTGAAGGAGATGCACGGGAAGTATCCGTTCCCGGAAGCCACCGCCACCACGCAGGTACTCATCAGCGGAGAAGGCGGCGGGTCCAGTGCGAAGACGCTCATCGGCGCGGGCCTCATCGGCGGTCTGTACGACTTTGTCAGCACCACCTTCGGCACCTGGGCGGAGACCATTTCCACCACCGTAATGGGCTGGGGCGCCCATGTGGCCGACAAAGCCAAGGTGGTCCTGAAAATGAACACCAGCGCAGCCGTGCTGGGCCTCGGTTACATTGTGGGCCTGAAGTATTCCTTCATCATTTGCTGCGGTTCGCTGCTGGTGTGGCTGGTGTTCATTCCGCTCATCGGCCTGCTGTCCGGGACGCCCGTCATCGACTGGCTGGGCACCGACATAGCGCGCGATGCCGTGGCAGTCATGTCTCCGGACGACATCTTCAAGGAATTCGCCAGGCACATCGGTATCGGCGCCATCGCAATGGCCGGAATCATCGGCATCATCAAGAGTTTCGGTGTTATCAAGAGCGCCGCGGGCCTGGCCGTGAAGGAATTTAAACGCAAGCCCGGAACGCTGGATGAAAATGCCCTCCGGACGGAAGAAGACCTGTCCATGAAAATCATCGTTTTCGGCGTTATTATCACCCTGCTCGCCATCTTTGCCTTCTTCGCCTTCGGCGGTGTGGTGACCAGTATCTGGCAGGCCCTGCTGGGTCTGGTGATGGTGACCGTAATCAGTTTTCTGTTCACCACCGTGGCGGCAAACGCCATTGCCATCGTGGGTTCCAACCCAGTGAGCGGCATGACGCTGATGACCCTCATCATCGCCGCCCTGGTCCTGGTGGCGGCCGGCCTCAAAGGAAACGTCGGGATGGTGGCGGCCCTGCTGATAGGCGGCGTGGTCTGTACGGCCCTTTCCGTGGCGGGGTCCTTTATTACGGACCTGAAGATCGGCTATTGGATTGGCTCGTCTCCCAAAGTGCAGGAAGGGTGGAAGTTCCTGGGCGTGGCGGTATCGGCCGTCACTGTCTGCGGCGTCATCCTGGTGCTGAATGAGGCCTATAACTTTTCCGGGAACAGCCCGCTGAGCGCTCCGCAGGCCCACGCGATGGCGGCGGTCATCCAGCCCCTGTTCCTCGGCAGCGGAGCCCCCTGGCTGCTCTATGGCATCGGCGCCATAATCGCCATCCTGCTCACGCTGTTCAAAGTTCCCGCCCTGGCCTTCGCCCTGGGTATGTTCATCCCCATCGACCTGAACCTGCCCTTGCTGGTGGGCGGCGCCATCTCCTGGTTCGTAAGCACCCGTTCCAATGATGCGGCCCTAAATAACGCACGGCAGGAGAAAGGCACCCTCATCGCTTCCGGGTTCATCGCCGGCGGCGCGCTGATGGGTGTGGTAAGCGCCATCCTCAAGTTCGCGGGCGTGAACCTGTTCCTTACCGAATGGGCCGGACAATACGGCGAGGCTGTGGCCATCGTTCCGTTCGTGGGATTGATTGCATATATGGTTTGGGCATCAATGAAAAGCGCCCGGAAACCATCTTAAGCATAGAAGCCTGCTAAAACCTGCTTAAGATGGTCAAAGCTTGCCATCTTAAGCACAAATACCTGGCAAATCTTGCGTAAGATGGCCGTTCATGGCAAAGTAACAACCTGCCAAACCAAAATTTTTCGTACATTTGCGTAACACTGAAACTAACCATCTGTGAAGCCAAACGAATTCGACGTAATCATCATCGGGGGCGGCATCACCGGGGCCGGCATGCAGCGCGACTGCGCCATGCGGGGCCTGAGGACGCTCCTGATTGAACGCTCCGACATAGCCACCGGCGCCACGGGCCGCAACCACGGCCTGCTGCATTCGGGGGCGCGTTATGCGGTCAATGATGCGGAATCGGCGGAAGAATGCATCCGTGAAAACCGGATCCTGCGCCGCATCGCCGCCCACTGCATCGACGAAACCGACGGCCTGTTCATCACCCTCCCGGAGGACGACCTTGCCTACCAGCAGACCTTCGTGGATGCCTGCAGACGGGCAGATATAAATGCGGAAATCATTGACCCGGACCTGGCGCGCCGCCTGGAACCATCCGTGAATCCGGAACTGATCGGCGCCGTTAGAGTGCCCGACGGCAGCGTGGATCCCTTCCGCCTGTGCGCCGCCAATATGCTGGACGCCAAACTCCGCGGCGGCCAGGTGCGCCTGCAGACGGAGGTGACGGGTTTCATCAAGGAAGGGGACACCGTAAAAGGCGTTCATACACATAACCATCTCACCGGAGAGGACGTGGATTACCTCGCTCCCGTGACGGTGAACGCCTGCGGCATCTGGGGCCAGCACATCGCGGAAATGGCCGGTGCGAAAATTAATATGTTCCCCGCCAAGGGAGCGCTCCTTATCTTCGCCCACCGGGTGAACAACCTCGTGATCAACCGCTGCCGCAAGCCTTCCAATGCCGATATTCTGGTGCCCGGAGATACCGTCTGCATCATCGGCACCACCTCCACGCGCATCCCCTTCGAGGAATGCGACAACGTGGCGGTGACCCCGGACGAAGTGGACCTCCTCATCACCGAAGGGGCAAAACTGGCGCCCTCGCTCTCAGAAACCCGCATCCTCAGGGCCTATGCCGGCGTCCGTCCGCTGGTGAGCGCCGACGATGACCCTTCCGGCCGCAACATCTCCCGCGGCATCGTCTGTCTGGACCACGAAGAACGCGACGGCATCAAGGGCTTCGTGACCATCACGGGCGGCAAACTGATGACCTACCGTCTGATGGCGGAAATCGCCACGGACCTCGTCTGTAAGAAACTGAAGGTGGACAAGGCCTGTCAGACGGCCGATGTCCCCCTGCCGGGCTCGGAGGAGAAATCCTACGAAGCCGTGGCGAAGAAGATTTGGGAGACGCCCACCACCGCCCAGAAGGCCGCTGCGGCCCGGATGGGCACCCGTGCGGCGCGCATCCGCACAGGAAACAAGCGGGACGACGCCCTCATCTGCGAGTGCGAGGAAGTGTCGGTGGGCGAAATCAACGCCGCCATCGACCGTCTGGAAGTGAGCACGCTCACGGATCTCCGCCGCCGCACACGCGTGGGGATGGGCACCTGCCAGGGCGAGTTCTGCGCCTGCCGGGCTGCCGGCCTGCTGGCCAAAGCCCACGGCTGCGTGGAACGGGAACGCAAGGATTTGGACGACTTTCTCCAGGAACGCTGGAAGGGCAACTTCCCCATCGGCTGGGGTGATACCCTTCGCGAAGCGGAATATACGCAGTGGGTCTATAAACACGTTTTGGGCCTATGAAATATGATGCAGTCATCATAGGCGGCGGCCTGAGCGGCCTCGTAGCCGGCATCACCCTGCAGAAAGCGGGGAAATCCACCGCCATCATCTCCACGGGCCAGAACGCCCTGTATTTCTTCTCCGGCACCTTCGAGTCGCTGCAGGAAGACCGCCGTATCCAGGAACTCTTCACGGAGGCCGGCGTCCGGGTGCACTACACGCCCGGCGTGCGGCTCACGCCCATGGGCTCTTTCCGGGAGTCGGCCCTTTCGCTGGAGGACATAGACCTGTTTCCGTCGGCCAAAATCGGCCGGAAGGCGCTCATTGTTAACTTCCTGGGCTATCACGACTTTTTCTCCTCCTTCCTGGCCGAAGGCCTGGAGAAACAGGGGCTGCAGTGCCGCGTGCGTTTCCTGAACCTGCCGGAACTGGAACGCCTGGAGCAGAGCCCCAGTGAAATGCGTTCGGTGCAGATTGCCCGCGTCGTGGATCCCATTTGGGAGAAAGTGGTGCAGGAAGTGCGCCTGCTCCTCAAAGACGAAGACACCGTTGTGCTGCCGCAGGTGTTCGGCCTGCAGGACGGGGCCGTTCCGGACCGCATCCGCCAGGGCATTCCAGCCCGGGTGGTGTTTGCCGGCACGCTGCCGCCCTCCGTCCCCGGCGTCCGCACGCAGATGCTGCTGAAGAAACGCTACCAGCTTCTGGGCGGCGTCTACCTGATGGGGGACGAAGTGGTCCGCGCCCACGTCCACGAGGGTGTGGTGCACTCCGTGGCCACGCGCAATCTGGACAATCATTACGTGGAGGCATCGGCCTTCATCCTTTCCACCGGCAGTTACTTCTCCAAAGGGCTGGTGGCCAATCCTTTCCAGGTGTACGAGCCTGTCTTCGGCCTGGATGTGGACTACAGGGAAAACCGCAATGAGTGGTACAATCCGGCCTTTGCGGAAGACCAGCCGTATATGCATTTCGGCGTAAAGACGGACGGGCAGCTCCGGGCGCTGAAGGACGGCCAGCCGCTGGAGAACCTCTATGTGGCGGGCTCGGTGCTGGGGGATACGCATCCGGAACTGGGGACCGCCGCCGGACTGGCCGTGCGCAGCGCGCTTGCCGTAGCGGATAGAATAATGGAATTATGAAATTACAGGAACATACAAAGAGCCGCCACAACTTCGAAGAGTGCATGAAGTGCACTGTGTGCACGGCGTTCTGTCCGGTGCTGCAGGCCAATCCCCTGTACCCCGGCCCCAAACAGGCCGGCCCGGACGGCGAACGCCTGCGGCTGAAGGACCCGTACTTCTTCAACCAGGCCCTCAAATACTGCCTCAACTGCAAGCGCTGCGAAGTGGCGTGTCCTTCCGGCGTGGCGGTGGCGGACCTCATCCAGGCGGCCCGCATCAAGTACGACCATACGCCTCCGAAGCTGCGGGACCAGCTGCTGGCTTCCACGGACATGATGGGCTCGCTGGCCCGCCCGTTCGCCCCGCTGGTGAGCTTCGCCACGGGACTCGGCATCACCAAGTCCATGATGGACGCCATGCTGAAGATCGACCATCGGCGTAATTTCCCCAAATACAGCGGCCGGTCCTTCGAAAGCTGGCTCAAACGGCGCAAGAAGGAGCAGGCGGCCTTCCCCGAACAGGTGGCCTACTACCACGGCTGCTACGTGAATTATAACTATCCCCAGCTGGGAAAGGACCTGGTGAAGGTGCTCAACGCCCTTGGAATTGGCGTACAGATGCTGGAAAAGGAAAAGTGCTGCGGTATCGCCCTCATCACCAACGGAATGTCGGCCAAGGCCACCAG
Organism: Bacteroidales bacterium; assembly: GCA_017553545.1. Taxonomy (GTDB): domain Bacteria; phylum Bacteroidota; class Bacteroidia; order Bacteroidales; family UBA932; genus Cryptobacteroides. The sequence continues at coordinate 6,995 of JAFZKT010000080.1, forward strand.
GAATGCCAGCCACAACGTGGCGCAGCTGCGTCAGGCGGTGCTGGAACGGGGACTTAAGGTGGTCACCACCTCCTCCACCTGCACGCTCACCCTCCGCGACGAATACCCGAACCTTTTGGGCGTGGACAATGCCGATGTCCGCGAGAGCGTCCTTCTGGCCACGCGCCTCATCTGCGAAAAATTGGAGAAGGGCGCAACGCTTCAGTTCAAGGCCGATTATCACAAGAAGATCGCCTACCACACCCCCTGCCACCTGGAGCGGCTGGGCTGGGGCGTATTCTCCGAAAGGCTGCTGCAGATGATACCCGGGGTGGAATTCACCCTGCTGGACAGCGCCTGCTGCGGCATCAGCGGCACTTATGGTTTCAAGAAGGAGAATTATGATACTTCCCAGGCCATCGGCGAGGCCCTTTTCTCCCAGATCCGTTCGGTGAATCCGGACGTGGTGGCCTGCGACTGCGAAACCTGCAAATGGCAGATTGAAATGAGTACCGGTTACACGGTAATGAATCCCATATCTATTTTAGCTGAAGCTATTGTATGAAAAAGTTTTTGACCATTATTGCCTTTGCGGCCGTTCTGGTGGGCTGCAAGGAAAAGAAGCCTTTCATTGACGTACAGGCGCACCGCGGCGGCGCGGGCCTGATGCCGGAGAACACGATTCCCGCCATGAAGAACGCCATCGACCTGGGGGTAAATACCCTGGAGTTCGACCTGCAGTTGTCGGCCGACAAGAAGGTGGTTGTTTCTCATGACGCCTACTTCGATTCCCGCTATTCCACGCGGCCGGACGGGACGCTCATCCAGAAGGAGGACCCCAAGGAGTACCTCTACACGATGCCCTACGACAGCATCGCCAAGTACGACGTAGGCCTTCGCCCGGTGGACCGCTGGCCCACGCAGCAGAAGATGGCGGTCCAAAAGCCCCTGGCGGCGGACCTGATTGATTTCACGGAGCAGTACGGCAAGGGGAAGATGAACTACAACATTGAAATCAAGTCCCGTCCCGGTGACGGGGAAGGAACCCTGTGGCCGGACTACAAGACTTTCTGCGACGTCTGCATTCCGCTGCTCATAGAGAAGATTCCGCTGGAGCGGCTCATCGTCCAGTGCTTCGACACCCGCGCCCTGGAGTATATGCACGCCAACTGGCCGGAGCTCACGCTTTCTTTCCTCACGGAAGCCGAAGGGTTCACCGTGCAGGATATTATGGAACAGCCTTCCTTCACCCCGGCATGGTGGAGTCCTGAACACAGCGAGGTTACGCCTGAAAACGTAGCCTGGTGTCACGAAAGGGATATCAAGGTGGTTCCCTGGACCGTGGATGAACCGGAAGAGATGCTGCGCCTGGTGGATTGCGGCGTGGACGCCATTATTTCCAATTACCCGGATATCCTGATTGCTACGGTTAGATAATGCTGTCTTTTCTGAAACAACCCGCCTATCTCCCGGCCCAGACAGGACCGGAGGCGGATGCCAAGTATAAGCGCATGCGGCTGCAGGTGTTCCTGGGTGCGTTCATCGGCTATGCCGGTTTCTATCTGGTGCGGAAGAACCTCTCGATGGCCATTCCCAAGATGGAGCCGCTGGGCTTCGATAAGACCGAGCTGGGCTTTGTGCTGGGTCTCAACGCCGCGGCTTATGCCTTGTCCAAATTCCTGATGGGAAGCGTGTCGGACCGTTCCAACGCCCGGGTGTTCCTGCCCCTGGGGCTCATCCTTACGGCCATCTCGATGTGCTTTATGATAGTCCCCGTCCAGTTCATCGGCGCGGATCACAAGGCCCTCGCCATTGTGGTGATGGGCGTGCTGAACTTCCTGGTGGGCTGGTTCAACGGAATGGGCTGGCCTCCCTGCGGCCGCGTGATGACGCACTGGTTCTCGCCCGGCGAACGGGGGACGATGATGAGCATCTGGAACTGTGCGCACAACGTGGGCGGAGCCCTCGTGGGGCCCATGGCAACTTATGGCGCCATCTGGTTCGGCAGTTGGTTCTACGGAGCGCATGAGGAGTTGTATTTCCTCATCGGCACGTTCGCGTTTCCATCGGCCGTAGCCCTCTTAATCGCCCTTCTGGCCTTCGTGCTGCTGCGCGACACGCCGCAGTCCTGCGGGCTCCAGTCCGTGGAGGCCTGGCGGAACGACTATCCCAAGAATTATTCGGAAAAGAGCGAGCGGACGCTTTCCACCCGGGAGATTTTCTTCCAGTATGTGCTCAACAACAAGTTCCTGTGGTTCATCGCCCTGGCCAATGCCTTCGTCTATATGGTGCGGTACGGCTGCCTGGATTGGGTGCCTTCCATCCTCACGGAAAAAGGAGTGGATTTGGAGAGCGCAGGCTGGGCCTACTTCGTCTATGAATTTGCCGCCATCCCGGGGACGCTTCTTTGCGGCTGGCTGTCGGACAGACTCTTCCACGGGAAACGCGCCCTGCCTACGATGCTGTTCATGGCCCTGGTACTGGTGTTCGTTGTGCTGTATTGGCTCTTTATCGACAATCTCACCGTGGTGATTATTTGTTTGATCGGCATCGGCTTCTTTATCTATGGCCCCGTAATGCTTATCGGCGTGCAGGCCCTGGACCTGGCGCCCAAGAACGCTGCGGGAACGGCCGCGGGCCTTACCGGCTTCTTCGGCTATTTCCTGGGGACCTTTATCCTCGCGAATACGGTCATCGGCTGGGTGGCGCAGACCGTCGGCTGGAGCTGGGCTTTCCTGCTACTGATAGGCGCCTGCCTGCTTGCTATCCTCTTTATGGGCTTGACGCTACGCGAAGAGCGGAAGTAGTCTGGTGCGGAACTCGCTGATTCTCAGTGAGATGCTAAAAGAGGGGTGCACCGCCAGGTGCACCCCTTGTTGCGTAAGCTGCTGTGATTCAGCGCGATGCGTGACAGGCTAGAACAGCAGCAGGAAAAGCCCTGCGGCGAGGGCGCCGCCCAGCATGGGGCCGACAACGGGAACCCAGCTGTAGGACCAGCCGCTGTCCCGCTTGCCGGCGATGGGAAGGATGGCGTGGGCGCAGCGTGGGCTGAGGTCGCGGGCAGGGTTCATGGCATAGCCGGTGGTTCCGCCGAGTGACATACCCAGCGCCATAATCAGGCAGGTGACGGGCAGCGGGCCCACCATGTCGAAATTGCTGCCGATGGCAAGGATCACGAACACCAGCAGGGCGGTGGCGATGAATTCGCTCAGGAAGTTCCGCCAGGGATTCCAGATGGCGGGCATGGTGCAGAAGGTGCCCAGCATGGTATCCGGCTCGTCGGCCGTGGCCTTGTAGTGGTCCTTATAGAAGACGTACACCAGCAGGGCGCCCACAAATCCGCCCAGCATTTGGGCGATGATATAGCCGGGCACCAGACTCCAGCTGAATTCGGGGGAGGCAATGGCCAGGCCCAGCGTCACAGCCGGGTTCAGGTGCGCGCCGGAAACGGGACCTGCCACCAGCACGCCCATCATCACGGCGAGGCCCCACGCGAGGGCGATCACCACCCATCCGCCGCCTTTTGCTTTGGACTTGTTCAGGGAACAGGCGGCGCAGACGCCGTCGCCGAAGAGCACCAGAATCAGGGTGCCGATAAATTCGAAGATATATGCAGGATTCATTGTTTTACGGTTCTTTTGATTGCATCTTTCCAGCCTTCGCGGGCTGCAGTAACGGGGGCCCCGGAGGGCTTGAAGGTACGTTCGGCCTTCCACTGGCGTTTTACCTCGTCCAGCGAGGACCAGTAGCCCACGGCGAGGCCTGCCAGGTAGCAGGCGCCCATCGCGGTGGTCTCGGTCACTTCCGGACGGATAACGGCGGTGTCCAGTACATCGGCCTGGAACTGCATCATCAGGTTGTTGCGGGAAGCGCCGCCGTCCACCTTCAACTCTGAAAGTTTCACGCCGGCGTCCCGCTCCATTGCGTTCACGATATCCATGGTCTGGAAGGCGATGCCCTCCAGCGCCGCGCGGGCGATGTGCGCCGCTGTGGTGCCGCGGGTGATGCCGCAGATGACTCCGTGCGCATACTGGTCCCAGTAGGGGGCGCCCATGCCCGTGAGGGCGGGCACGAAGTACACGCCGCCGTTATCCGGGACGCTGGCCGCCAACGCTTCTACATCGGCCGATGAACGGATGATGCCCAGGCCGTCGCGCAGCCACTGGACCACGCTGCCGCCCACGAAAATGGAGCCTTCCAGCGCGTAGTTCACCGTGTCGCCGATTTTCCAGGCGATGGTGGTGAGGAGGTTGTTCTTCGACAGAATAGGCTTGGTGCCCGTGTTCATCAGCAGGAAGCAGCCCGTGCCGTAGGTGTTCTTCACACTGCCGGGGGCGGTGCACATCTGGCCGAACAGGGCGGCCTGCTGGTCTCCGGCGATACCCGCAATGGGTACTTCATGCGCGAAGAGGGTGGTTTTCGTGTGGCCGTAAACTTCCGAGGAAGAGGCCACGCGGGGCATCATGCTGCGCGGAATGCCCAGCAGGTCCAGCAGTTCCTGATCCCATTCCAGCGTATGGATGTTGAAGACCATCGTGCGGGAGGCGTTGGTGACGTCGGTCACGTGCACCTCTCCGCGGGTGAGCTGCCACACCAGCCAGGAATCCACGGTGCCGAAGCGCAGGAGGCCTTTATCGGCCTTCTCACGGGCGCCGGGAACGTTGTCCAGAATCCATTTGATCTTGGTGCCGGAGAAGTAGGCGTCGATGATGAGGCCGGTCTTTTCGCGGATCTTCTGCGTGAGGCCATCGGCCTTCAATTTGTCGCAATAGGCCGATGTCCGCCTGTCCTGCCAGACGATGGCGTTATAGACGGGCGTGCCGGTTTCGGCGTCCCAGACGATGGTGGTTTCCCGCTGGTTGGTGATGCCGATGGCTGCGATGTCCAGGCCGTTGATGCCGATTTTGGAGATGGCCTCCGCGATGACGGCTGCTTCGCTGGCCCAGATTTCCATAGGGTCGTGCTCCACCCACCCGGGCTGCGGGAAATGCTGGGTGAATTCCTGCTGCGCCACCGAACGGATGTGTCCGTCGTGGTCGAAAACAATGGCCCTGGAGGAACTGGTTCCTTGGTCCAGGGCCAAAATGAATTTATGGTTCATAGTAACAATTGGCTCCGTCGGGATAGCTTCCCACGGCAATCATGTTGTGAACGGTCTTGAGGAAGTTCTCTACCTTATATTTATATGTGGCGGGATCCTTCTGGAAAGAGTTCGCGTGCACGGCGCCGGGGCAGACATATTTTTCCTTGTAGCCCTGCTTCTTGGCGTCGTAGTTCATCTGCAGGTTGTCGAACGGCACGAAGTCGTCCGCGTCACCGTGGATGAACAGCATGGGAATGGTGCTCTTCTCCAGCTGCTTCACTGAGGAAGCCTCCCAGAAGCCCCAGCCGTAGTTCTTCTTGGTGACCAGGCTGGCGCTCTGCAGCACGTCCGGAGGAATGAAGCCGAAGCTCTGCTTGCGGTTGTTGTTGAACTGGACAACAACGGAAGCGTAGCCGCAGTCTTCCACGGCGGCCTTCACATAGTCCGGGAGGGGTTCGCCGCTGGTCATCATCACCGTGGCGGCGCCCATGGACACACCGTGCAGCACCATAAAGTCGTCATTGAATTTCTCGTGGGCGATTTCAATCCATTTCAGCAGGTCCAGACGGTCCTTCCAGCCCATCTGCACCTCGTCGCCTTCCGAATAGCCGTGGTACTGCAGGTCCGGGAACAGGACGTTGTAGTTGAATTCATCCCGGTACATCCGAACCAGATACAGGAACACGAAGTGGTTGTCCGTGTAGCCGTGCACCACGATGGCGGTGCCTTTGGCTTCGGCGGGACGGGCGGCGGGCACGTAGCAGGCGTGCAGCTTATAGCCGTCGTCGCTGGTGGTCCAGGCGTCCTGGAGGATGCCCTGGGCCTTGAGGCCGTCGTACCAGGCGGTGCTGCCGGGCAGGAGAGAATCGGCCTTATGCCGCGTGCGTTCGATGTCGTCCACTCCGTGCGGCGTGGGCTGCAGGGCGAACTTGGACATGAACTTCCCGGCCATACAGGCGCTGAGGGAAACCGCCATCAGGCCGATGGCGGCGAATTTCAGAAGTCTTTTCATAGCCTAGAACTGATAGTTGATGCCGATACCCAGCCAGAGGCTTGCATCCAGCGGTTTGTAGAGACACTTGGCCAGTTCCACGGAGACGATGAAGTTCTGGTTCATCGCCAGCTTGAGGCCGGCACCGGCGCTGTACACGATGTCGCCCACCTTGGTCTCGTCGTAGAGCTGTGCCAGCGGGAAGTTGGTGGCGGCGGTGGAGGTCTTCGCGGCCTCGAATTCGGCGGCACGGTACGGCTTGGTGATGACGCCGGCGTCGAAGAACGGGTTCACGGCCACGTAGAAGTACTGGTTGAAGAGCTTGAAGTTCACCAGTTTCACGCGCAGTTCCATATTGGCCCAGGCCATACCCTCGGTGAGGATGCGGTTTTCACGCAGACCGCGGATGGTGTTGGAGGAACCGAAGCCTTCGGAAATCATGTTGCGCTGGACCAGCAGCGGGTTGTTCTGGATCATGTAGACGGGCGTTTCTCCCGCGATGGTGTGCTGCCAGGCCAGACGGTAGGCGAACACGGGATCCCCGGCAGGGATATGGATGGGGATGGAGATGTACTGGCGGAAGTAAACGCAGGCCTTCAGGTACTGGTGCTGGAGGACATTGCCGTTGAGGTAGGCCTCCGCCCAGATGCCGCGGTTCGGGGCGGCTTCTATGTCGCGGGTGTCGTACACCAGGCCGGCGTTGATTTCCAGGGCGTTGCCGCCGGTGGCTTCATCGGCGTGGATGATGCCCAGGTTCTGATAGTCGCGGTAGAGGGTCTTCTCCTTGCTGTAATAGTGCTTGTTGTCGTCTCCGTCCACGGTGAAGCCGGTATCCCGCATGTCGCCCAGTGTCCAGTGCCAGAAGTTGACGCCGGCGGCCCAGTTCAGGTGGTCCACGATGCGGCCCTGGACATTGGCCAGGATGCGCAGCATCTTACGGCTCATGCCGAAGTAATTGAGGCCTTCGCCGTTACCGTCCAGCGTCCTGTTGGACCAGTACTCGGTGTAGGGCTGGGGCAAGCCTGCCAGGGAGGCGCCGCCGTTGAAGCCCCAGAGGCTGTACAGAGGGTCGTTCATGTACGTCACCGACGCATTGATGCGCATGTTGGGGATGAGGTACTTGGAGTCGTAGGCCAGATACAGGCGCATACGGTGGCTCTTGGTGAAATATGAGGCCTCCCAGCTGATCTTGTGGAGGGGGTCCGGATAGGTGTTGCCGTCACCATAATAATATACGTCCCCGAAGGCGCCGGCCTGGAAGCCGTTGTCCAGAGAGTAGGTGGCGGTGGGCAGGACGCCGAAGCTCCAGCCCGTCTTCATCTCCTTTTCTTGTTCCTGGGCAGTTGCGGACAGGGCTGCGACTGCGCAGAGAAGGAGGGTTACAAAGAGTTTTTTCATGAGAAAAAGTTGTTATTAGTAGTGTCTGGTTAGTCCCACAAAGATAGGAAATAAATAGTTCCGAAAAAAATGCAAAAAAAATTTGCTGGGTTAAAAAAAGTTGCTACCTTTGCAGTCCCGTTTGAAGCGAGCACCTCAAATGCGGTTTCCAAAACGGGTTTTTAGTTCTTTGAAAATACTGAGAGAATAGATTAGAGGTAAAGCAAAAGATAGAATTTAGTCTGTAAATTTTTATACGGAATTTTCGGACTACAATTTCAATAGGCAAGAGCAAACACAGTAATGTGTGATTCACATTTGCGGAAGCAGCGCGAG
>JAFZKT010000005.1 GCA_017553545.1 Bacteroidales bacterium
CAATCCCGGAGCGAAGACAACCCTATCAATTTATCCGGGAGCGTATACACGGACGGCCGGGTATCTCTTGTCTCGAGTGACACGACGGAGACGTTTGAGGGTATGATGGATGACCCGAGGACCCGTTTCGACGGGACTTGGACGATGGTCAAGGGAGGTCAAACGACATCTTTGAATTTTAGCTTGAGGTTTCGCCAACAGACAAGTTATTAATCGCGCTGAACGCTTCCCAAAACCCCGATTATGAGCGGAAATGGGCGCCGCAGTGGGCGCCCAATGATGAATTGCCGTTCCCCAGTGCGTCTGGGGAGGCCATTAGCCCCCAATGATCGCCAAAAGGGCCAGGGCGGCGATGACCGCTATCACGATAACCAGCGTATTTTTGCTCTTGGGTTGCCGGGCGGCGCCTTCCGCAGGTGCGGCTTCGGCTTCGGCGACCGGGGCCTCGGGAACGGCATCGTCCTTGTGCGCGGCAAGCGCTTCCTCTATCCCCTCACGCATTTTCTTCCCCACATTGGAGAACTGCAGCGTCTTTCCGTCCACCAGTTTGATGGCGAATCCGGCGAGTCCGGTCTTGGCATAACTGGCAATCTCTGCGTAAGTGATAACCCATCCCTGGTCCAGCATGGCGATGGGATCTGTCGGCAACCAGTACAGTTTGCCTTCCGTAAAGGCCAGCCTTCCGTTGGAGGCGTTGATTTTTGTGAAATTGAAGGCAGGTTCAAAGCATTCCTGAATGTCCGGATCTACCGTGGACTGAATGAAGGTGAGCGGTAACTTTTCCATAGAAAGAATGTGGTTAGATAATTTTTAAAGCGTATGCCGTCCCTGCTTCTTAAGCCAGCCGATAAGAAGCTCCGGGCGGTCCGTCTGGATCATGGATGCGCCGGCGTCCAGGTACTGTTGGTAAACCTGCCCGGGATCCGCGGCCTGGAATGCGGCATCGTCGTCGTTGCCGTCGCCGCCGCAGAGGCTGCCCCAGAGGGTGTTCACCCATAGTTTGGAGCCTTGATCCAAAACCCGTTTGGCTGCGGCCGGGAAGCATTTGCCTTCATTGGTCCCCCAGCATACTTCATAGGCCAGCGGCACCACGCCCCGCTCCATGTAGGAGTTCAAAAGGTCAAAGCCCTTGTTCCCGGGTTCGGCGTTCACGATGGGCATATACATCATATTGTGCGGGTGCTGGGCCAGTTTTGCCTCCACCATTTCCAGGGGCTTGGAACCCTTGATGAGCACCTGGTCCGTCACACCCAGTTCTTCGGTGATGGCGAGAACCTGGTCATAGAACTCATAGCCCTGGTCCACGTTTACGCAGATGCGGTCCTTGGTGCACTCCAGCGCCTCACGGAGCGTGGGCATACGCAGGGTGTCCACGGTGACACCCTGGGAGCGCTTCAGGCTGAGGCTCTTGATTTCGGCCAATGTCAAATCCTTGATTTTCGGGCTCTTGTCCGGCTGGGACCGGAAAACACGGGAGAAGTTGGTGCAACGCTTGACGTCTCCGTCATGGCTGAGAACCAGCACGGAATCCGCCGTCATCTTAATATCTATCTCCACAATATCCGCCCCCATCTGAATCACGCTCTCAATGGCGGGGATGGAGTTCTCCGGCCAGTTGCGCCAGTCTCCACGGTGGCAGGCCACCACCACATACTTGGAGGAAGGGTTATGGATTTCGGCCGCGATTTTGTCGGCCCGGGAAATGGATCGCGCTGCAGAGGCGCAGGAAACAGCTGCAGCAAGCGCAGCGAGGAACCAAAGAATTCTTTTCATACGAGATGCGGTTAGTGGGTACTAAGTTAGCGCTTTTCCTTGAATAAGTCAAATTAAACGCGTATCTTTGAGTGACCCAAGCGTAACACTATGTATCCACTCAAATTCAAACCCATTCTGAAGACCCTGGTATGGGGCGGCGAAAAGATTGCCCCCTACAAAGGCATCGAAACAGACCAGCACAAGATTGGCGAAAGCTGGGAACTCTCCGGCGTAAAAGGCAACGAAAGCGTCATTGCGGAAGGCCCGCTGGAAGGAAAGACCATCGCCGAACTGGTGAAGCAGTACAAAGGGGAGCTCATCGGAGAGCACGTCTATGAGAATACCGGCGACGAATTCCCCCTGCTGGTGAAGTTCATCGACGCCCTGCAGGATCTGAGCATCCAGGTGCATCCGGACGATGAACTGGCAGCGGCGCGCCATAACGGCAGCAAGGGTAAGACAGAAATGTGGTATGTGGTGGACGCCGCGCCGGGAGCGCATCTGCTCGTGGGCCTGAAAGAAAAGATCACCCCCGAAATCTACGCGGAAAAGGTGGCCGATGGCACCATCACGGACGTCCTCTGCCGCTACGACGTAAAACCCGGCGACGTCTTCTTCCTCCCCGCCGGACGCATCCACGCCATCTGCGGCGGCTGCTTCATCGCGGAGATCCAGCAGACATCGGACATCACCTACCGCATCTTCGATTACAATCGGCCCGGACTGGACGGCAAACCGCGCGAGGTGCACACCGAACTGGCCAAAGACGCCATCGACTACACGGTGTACAAGGATTACCGCACGCACTACAGCCCCGTGCAGGACGAGGAACAGGAGATTGTGAGCTGCCCGTATTTCACCACCAGCATCTATGACCTCACCCTCCCCTACGCCAAGGATCTCAGCGGCATCGACTCCTTCCTGGTGGTGATGTGCCTCAGCGGCAGCGGCACCCTGGAGGTGGACGGGGAAGAAGTGAGCATCGGCCAGGGAGAGACGGTGCTCATCCCGGCATCGGCCGATGACATCTGCTTCATTCCCGACGATTCCCTGAGAATCCTCACCAGCTACATCCGCTAGCGCCTGACGCAGAACAACCTATCTATCAACGACTTACGCAAACAGGGGTGCACTTGCAGGTGCACCCCTTGTTTAGCATCTCGCTGATAATCAGCAACTTGCGCTCCAGGCTAGCGAAGCCCTCGGGCGCGGAGCAGGGCCGACGGATCCGGTTCGGAGCCGCGGAACTGCCTGTAGAGCGTCATGGGCTCTTCGCTGCCGCCCTTCTCCAGGAAGGTCTCGCGGAAGGACTTGGCGGTGGCGGGATTGAAGATGCCATCGGAGACGAACTTCTCCCAGGCGTCCACGGAAAGCACCTCGCTCCACAGATAGCTGTAATAGCCGGCGCTGTAGCCGCTGCCCATGATGTGGCCAAAGTATGTAGTGCGGTAACGCGGGATAATCTCATCGATGAGACCCATCTCCTTGCACACCTTCGCCTCGAAGGCGCGGATGTCGTCGGGACCTTCAAAGGCCGATAAATCCTCCGATGACAATTCGTGCCACTTCATATCCAGGATGGAGGCGGCGCAGAGTTCGCCCACCTGGAAGCCCTGGTTGAACGTCAGGGCCTTCTGAATCTTCTCCACCAGTTCGGCAGGAATGGGCTCGCCCGTGCGATAATCCTTGGCATAAACCGCCAGAATCTCCGGGACAAAGGCGAAGTTCTCATTGAACTGGGAGAACATCTCCACGAAATCGCGCGCGACGTTGGTGCCGCTCACGCTTTCATACCGGCACTGCGACAGGAAGCCGTGCAGGGCGTGGCCGAACTCATGGAAGGCCGTCTGCACGTTGTCGATGGTGAGCAGTGACGGTGTATCGCCCGGCGCCGGGAAATTGCACACGTTCAGGATGAGCGGACGCACACCCTGGGACTGCTCGCGGAAGTTGTCCATCCACGCGCCACCCCGCTTGGTGGGCCGCACATAGTAATCCTTATAGAATATGCCGATGAGCGAACCGTCGGGGTCCGAAAGTTTGTACGCCGTAACGGCTTCATCATACGGATCCACGTCGGAAATCTCCTCGATGCGAATGCCATACACCTTTTCAGCCGCGGCGAAAACGCCCTTCAGGACGTTGTCGGCCTGGAAATAAGGCTTGGTCTGGTTCTCGTCCAGGGCATATTTCTGCGCACGGAGTTTTTCGGCATAATACATCCAGTCCCAGGCCTCGATTTCGTGCCCGGCAATGGCTTCCATCTCCTTGATCTGAGCCTGGGCGCTGCGCATGGCGGCGTCCATAATGGGCTGCAGGAAGGCGTCCACCTTCTCCGGGGCCTGGGCCATCTTGTTGGAGAGCTGGAAGGCCGCGAAGGAAGGATAGCCCAGCAACTGCGCCATTTCGGCCCGCAGTTTCAGGGTTTCCAGGACGATGGCGTTGTTGTCGTTTTCATCTCCGTGGTTACCGCGGGAGGAATAGGCCTCAAAAACCGCCTTGCGCTTGTCGCGGTCTTCGCAGGAAGCCATGAAGTCGTAGTACTCGCTCACGGTGATGCCGGTAGCTTCCTTGAAGGCGTTGTTTTCCGCCAGCAGATTCTGCCCGAACTTCTGCGACAGGGTGGCCAGACGGGTCTGGATGGCCGCAAATCGCTCTTTGTCGGCCCCTGTAAGGCCCACGCCGCTACGCTCGAAGCCTTCGTAGAGCTTCTTCACCGCCATCTGCTGTTCGCGGTCCAGGGAGGCGGAGTTTTCGTACACCGCCTTCACGCGGGCGAAGAGGGCCTCGTTCATCATAATCTCGTTGGAGGCGTCCGCCAGCAGGGGCGTCAGTTCCTCCTCCAGCGCCTGCATTTCGGGCGTGGATTCGCTTTCGCACAGGTTGAAAAAGACACGGCTCACCCTGTTCAGGATGGGAGCGGCGTGCTCCATGGCCAGGACCGTATTATCGAACGTGGGCGCATCGGGATTGTCGATGATAGCCTGGACATTGGCCTTCTGCTCGTCGATGCCGGCGAGGAAGGCGGGCTTGTACATGTCGATGGTGATTTTCGAGAAGGGCGGTGTGCCGTAAGGGGTGTCCCACTCCTTCAGGAAGACG
>JAFZKT010000081.1 GCA_017553545.1 Bacteroidales bacterium
AAGAAGATTATCTTGAGCTCCAAGACCATCCTCTGGAACGGTCCCGTGGGCGTTTTTGAACTCCCGAACTTCGCCAAGGGTACCCTGCAGATTGCGGAAGATTTGGCTGAGGCTACCAAGAAGGGCGCCTACACCCTGGTGGGCGGCGGCGACTCCGTCGCAGCCGTTACCCAGATGGGCTATGCGGACAAAGTGAGCTATGTCTCCACCGGCGGCGGCGCCATGCTGGAAGCCATCGAAGGAAAGATTCTCCCGGGCATTGCCGCTATTCAGGACTAAGCCATGCTGCTTTCGGTCAACTGGAACATAGACCCGGTCATCGTGCACCTGGGCGGCTTCGAACTGCGGTATTACTCACTGCTGTTCGTGGCGGGGTTCGTGCTGGGCTGGTACATCATGAAAAGCTTCTTCAAGCGGGAGGGAATTCCCCTGAAGCTGTTGGATCCCATGCTGTATATGCTCCTCATCTGCACCATCGTGGGTGCACGTCTGGGGCACTGCCTGTTCTATGAACCCACCTATTACCTGGCTCCCTTCGTCGAAATGTTCGGGGGCACCGTATCACCCCAGGTGGCGGCACGCGGCATGACCAACTGGCAGGCTTTCTGGGAAATCTTCATGCCCTGGAAGGGCGGGCTGGCCAGCCATGGCGGGACCATCGCCCTCTTAATCGGCATCTGGTGGTATGCCAGGAAGTACGGCAAGGCCAATCACTTTGATTTCGTGTGGGTGCTGGACCATCTGGTCATCCCCACGGCCTTTGCCGCCTGCTTCATCCGCCTGGGGAACCTGTTTAACTCGGAGATTTACGGCGGGCCCACCGACCTCCCCTGGGGATTCGTTTTCCTGCGGAACAAGGAAACGGTTCCCTGTCACCCCACCCAGCTTTATGAAGCCGGGACCTACCTCTTGCTGGGCCTGGCCCTCCTGCTACTCTACCGGAAGAAATTGGACAAACTCTACCGCGGCACTTTTGTAGGGATTTTCCTCATCGTGTGCTTTGGCAGCCGATTCCTCATCGAGTTCATCAAGAACGACCAAGTGGATTTCGAGGCCGGAATGGCCCTGAACATGGGACAGCTCCTGAGTATCCCCTTTGTGCTGCTGGGCATCGGCCTGCTGGTCTATGCCTTTAAGAAGAAACTGCCCGCCGCCGCGGTTGCCAAGAAATAGTTTATGAAGAGATTCCTGCTAGCGCTTGCGCTCCTTGTTCCGGCATCGGCCCTGGCACAATACCAGACCGCTCCGCCGGCCGACAGCACCCTGGTGCTCACGCTGGACGACGCCATCAAGATCGCCCTCTCCGAAAACACTTCGGTGAAGGTGGCCGATATGGAAGTGCAGCGCACCCAATACGCCAAAAGGGGTGCCTACGGAGCGCTGTTCCCGCAGATCAACGCCACCGGGCTTTACAGTTACGCCATCCAGAAGCAGAAGGTGTACTTCGGCTCGGATTCGGACGACGAAGAATCTTCCGGCGGCGGCATGTCCGGCATGATGGCCGGGATGATGGAGCCCATCATGTACTACATCCAGCAGCTCTACGCTGCCACGGGTACGCCCTATGTCCCGTACGTAGCTCCGGCGCAGGAAGAAGACTCCTCCAGCGACGGCGCCATCGAGATGGGCCGAACCCACCAGGTGCAGCTGGGCGTCAGCGCCAGCATGCCCATCGTAAACTTCCAGCTGTGGGAGAGCCTGCGTTTAAGCGGAGACCAGGTGGAACTGGCCGTGGAGCAGGCGCGGGAATCCCGCCTGGGAACGGTCTCTTCCGTCAAGCAGGCCTATTATGCCGTCCTGCTGGCGAAAGCCTCCTACGACGTGTACAACGCCGTCTATGAAAATGCCGTCCAGAACTTCAAGCTAACGGAGAGCCGCTACAATGTGAAGAAAGCGTCGGATATGGATATGGCCCGTGCGCAGAGCAGCGTGGCCGCCGCCATCCCCAACCTCTACAATGCGGAGAATGCCATCTTCCTGGGCCTGTGGCAGCTGAAGGCCGTCATGGGCATAGACCTGGACCGCGCCGTGGATGTGGCCGGCAGCCTGGAAGACTATGCCCGGCACATGTTCTATGACATCAACGAGGCCCTGGAAGCCCCGCTGGACCGCAACAGCCAGCTCCGTCAACTGTCGGCCCAGGCCGAAATGCTGGCCAAACAGATCCGGATGCAGCAGTACGCTTATCTCCCGTCGCTCGCCCTCCAGCTGAGTTACAACTATTACACCCAGAGCGACAAATTCAACCTGAGCCAGTGGAAGTGGCTGCCCTCCAGCACCCTCGCCCTCTCGCTTTCCATCCCCATCTTCTCCGGCGGTCAGCGTTACCACACCATCAAACAGACGCGCGTGCAGGCCGATGAACTGGCCCTCCAGAAGGAGAACGCCGAACGGCAGCTCCGCATCGGCATCCGCCAGAGCATCTCCACCATGGACACGGCGATGAAAACCTACGACGCCGCCAAGGAAGCCCTCACCAGCGCGGAGAAGGCCTACGACATCGCCTCCAAGAGCTACCAGGTGGGCAAGAGCACCCTCACGGACCTCAACAACACGGAGCTCACCCTCACCCAGACCCGCCTGCAGGTGGCCCAGGCCGTCTACAGTTTCGTAGTGGCCAAAGCCGGCCTGGAGCAAACCCTGGGCTATGATTTCACCGAAGAAAAGTAATTCATCGATGAAAAAGGCCATATTTGCCCTTGCGGCTTGTGCATTGATTTTTGCCTCGGCGGCATGCACTTGTGGGAATCGGAATACGAAGATTCCTGATGAGAATCATGATGCCGATGTCGTCGATGAATGCCCGGATGGTGCCGTGGATCTTGGTATTGTGATGACGCGGGAAGATGGAACCACTTACAGATTATATTGGGCTAAGTCAAATTTGAGTGAAGAGGGTCTCTGTCCTAATCCTGAGGATTATGGTGACTACTATGCCTGGGGTGAAACGGAGACAAAGAGGGAGTATAGTTTGGGAACATATAAGTGGTGTAAGGGAAGCGGCAATACGTTTACCAAGTACAACTCCGATAGTTCATTCGGAACGGTTGATAAAAAGATTGTTCTGGACGCATCGGATGATGTCGCCCACGTTAAACTCGGAGGCAAGTGGCGTATGCCGACGTTTGAAGAGTGGACTGTACTCAGGGAGCAGGGTGTTTGGATACGTACAAGCCAAAACGGAGTGAACGGCTATAAGCTCACCGGTCCCAACGGCAAGAGTATATTCCTTCCCGCCGCTGGTCGCCGGGATGATGGCCCGATCCTCGGCAATGCGGGCTCCCACGGCTACTACTGGTCTTCTTCCCTCGGTCTGGTCAATCCGAACTACGCGCGGCGCGTGTACTTCAGTTCCTTCGATGTCTATAGGGACTTCGACTCCCTCCGTTGGCTTGGCTTTTCCGTCCGTCCCGTCACAGAATAATGGCGCCCCATACAAATCATAATACGTCTTATATGAAAAGGGTCATTTATGCCCTTGCAACCTGTGCGCTGATTTTTGCCTCGGCGGCATGCACTTGTGGGAACCGGAATACGAAGATTCCTGATGAGAATCATGATGCCGATGTCATCGATGAATGCCCGGATGGCGCCGTGGATCTTGGTATTGTGATGACGCGGGAAGATGGAACCACTTACAGATTATATTGGGCTAAGTCAAATTTGAGCGAAGAGGGTCTCTGTCCTAATCCTGAGGATTATGGTGATTACTATGGCTGGGGTGAAACGGAGACAAAGAAGGAGTATAGTTTGGGAACATATAAGTGGTGTAAGGGAAGCATCAATACGCTTACCAAGTACAACACCGACAGTTCACTCGGAATAGTTGACAACGGGACCGAGTTGCAGGTATCGGATGATATCGCCCACGTTAAACTCGGAGGTAAGTGGCGTATGCCGACGTTTGAAGAGTGGACTGTACTCAGGGAGCAGGGTGTTTGGATACGTACAAGCCAAAACGGAGTGTTCGGTTGTAAGGTTTACGGCCCCAACCATAAGAGCATTTTCCTTCCTGCTGCTGGCGATATGTACAATGCCGATCTCTATAATGCCGGATCATACGGTTTCTACAGGTCTTCAACCCTTTATTTGGACGCCACGTACTTCGCGTGGGGGATCGGATTAGGTTCCGACGGTTTCGGTAGTAACTCCCTGGACCGTTGGCTTGGCTTTTCTGTCCGTCCCGTCACGGAATAATGGCAGTCTTGGGCTTTCGCCCGGACTGCCTGCTGACTGCGCATGCGGTCAGTATCAAACCATCAAATCATGGGCGAAGTCAGTATAGGGCTTATTCACCCATCAGGCCTTTCTCAATCTCTTCCGGTGAAGGTAGTGAGTTTTTCAGATCTTCCGGCAGTTCCTGGCGGGCAAGCTCATATTCGGAGATACCCATGGGGCGGTTGATTGTTGACAGGGCATACCGGGCCAGAACAGTATTCTTTTCCTTGCAGATGAGCAGGCCGATGGCCGGTTTTTCCATTTCCGTATTCATAAGGTCATCGACCATGGCGACATAACCGGCGAGCTGGCCAAGGTCGGGGAAATCGAATTCGGTTATCTTGACTTCAATGACACAATAACGGTGCAGTGGAATGATGTAGAATAGCAGGTCTATGAACTTCTCCTTTCCTCCGGCCACTAAGCGATACTCTTTGCCGACAAAGCTGAAACCTTTACCCAGTTCAATCAAGAAGTTCGTTATATGGTCAATGAGGGCGTTCTTCAACTCGGCCTCCTGGTACTTCTCTTTTCCTGGAAGGAATGAGAAATCATACGGACTCTTCAGGAGTTCCTGGGCCAGGTCGCTTTCCGGAGTCGGCAGTGTAAGGGCAAAATTGGTTTGAGCGGCGCCTTGGCGTTCGTAGAGATCTGTGGAAAGGAAGTTTAGCAGGACAGCCCTTCCCCAACTATTCTCAAGCGACTTCTTGACAAAGAAGAGACCTTTCTTGGCATCACCTTTAACTTTGTTGATGATGCACATATGATGGGTCCATGGTATCTGAAAGATTAACTGGAAATCGTCAGCAACTTGCTGAAGAATTGGTGCGCTAAAATCTTCAGCATCTTGCTGAGGAATTTCAACAAGTTGACTATAAAGCCGATAGAAAGAGTGAGTGTATCTAATTGTGGTTTCAGAAAGCCCATGCGTCATACCAAGAGCCTTTCTCAAATCCTTACTTACATTCTCATAGAAATGGCTACCGTAGCGGTTCTCCATCTGACGCTTCTCTATATCTTCTCCCACTGACCAGTAGAAGCGCAACATTTCATCGTTGACCTTTGTGGCCGCCTTAATCTGACTTGACCGGTACCGCTTGGCCAATTCGGCAATCCAGGAGGCATATTCTTTATCAAATTTCACCAGTTGTTCCATAGCATCATCTTTTTCGCGAATTTACAAAAAACCTTATGGTGGAGCAATACAAAACGAGAAAACTATTTTAACCTTCCAAAAGATTTGCGAAGGTCGGGGGGATTGGTTAACTTTGTAAGATTAAGAACAGAATTAAACATCATCACAATAATGTCAGATTTCAAGTATTCCCTCATCGTTCTTCTGCTGGCGACGGCTTGCGGCAGTGGCGGAAACCAGGGCGCATCGGCCCCGGCTCCTGCGGAAATGCCCACTCCCAACGTGGAGGTGGCCGTGGCGACGGTGCGCGACGTGCCGCAGGACAACACCTATGCTTCCACCGTGCAGGCCTGGGCCGTGAACAACATCATGCCCCAGCAGGGCGGCCGCATCCGCTCCATCAATGCGGAAGTGGGCGACTATGTCCAGAAAGGCCAGCTGCTGGCCCAGATGGACCGCACGCAGCTGGACCAGCTCTCCCTGCAGGTCCAGAACGATGAACTGGAGCACGAACGCCTCAAGAGCCTGTACGAACAGGGCGGCGTGTCGCAGAGCGATTTCGAGACCGCCGAGCTTGGTTACAAGGTGCGGAAATCCAATTACAATAACGTCAAGGAAAACACCATCCTGCGCAGCCCCATCAGCGGTTTTGTGACAGCCCGGAACTTTGACAAGGGGGACATGTTCTCCCTGACGGCCCCGCTCTTTGTCGTTCAGCAGGTAATCCCCGTCAAACTCCTGGTGGGCATCTCCGAAAGCGAGTACAGCCTGGTGAAGAAGGGGGACAAGGTGAGCATCACCGTGGACGCCCTTCCCGGCCGCACTTTCGAAGGACAGATAGAGCGTCTCTACCCCACCATCGACGCCGCGTCGCACACCTTCAAGGTGGAGGTCAAGGTCCCCAACAAGGACAAGGTGCTCCGCCCGGGGATGTACGCCCGCGTGAACGTGAACTTCGGCATCCGCAGCAGCGTGGTGGTCCCGGACCAGGCGCTGGTGAAGCAGGAAGGCACCGGCACGCGTTTCATCTATGTGATGCAGGCCGATTCAACCGTGAAATACGTCCCCGTGCAGGTGGGCCGGCACATGGGAAGCGAATATGAACTGACGGAAGGCCTCGAGGGCGGTGAAACCGTCGTCGTCAAGGGCCAGGCCGCACTGAAGGACGGCATCAAGGTGAACGTGCTATGAGTATCTACAGGACATCGGTAGAGCATCCGGTCACCACATTCCTGGTCTTCCTGGCCTTCGCCATCCTGGGCCTCTTCGCCCTGGTGAAGCTGCCGGTGGATACGCTCCCGGACTTCGAGTCCAACACCATCATGGTGCTGAGCTCCTATCCGGGCGCATCGGCCGAGGATGTGGAGAACAACCTCACCAAGGTGCTGGAGAACGCCCTGAACGGCGTCCCCAACCTGAAGAACATCACCTCCAACTCCCGCGAAAACATCGCGGTGCTCACCCTGGAGTTCGAATATGGAACGCCCATCGAAGACGCCACCAACGACGTCCGTGACAAGTTGGATATGGTGAGCCAGAGCATCCCGGATGGGGCATCGGCGCCGTATCTGTTCAAGTTCAGCGCGGACGACATGCCCATCATGATCCTGTCGGCTACGGCCGATCAAAGCGTCAGCGCGCTGGACAAGATTCTGGACGAACGGGTGGCGACGCCGCTGGCCCGCGTGACGGGCGTGGGTACCGTGTCGGTGGCCGGCGCGCCCAAGCGGGAAATCCAGGTCTATGTGGACCCTTCCCGGCTGCAGGCGTACAACCTGTCCATATCGGCCATCGCCCAGATTATCGCGGCCGAAAACCGCAACGTCCCTTCCGGCAGCATTGACATCGGCTCGGAAACCTATACCCTCCGCATCAAGAAGGAATTCACGGACCCGCAGGAGCTGCTGGACGTGGTGCTGGGCTCCTATAACGGCGGCACCGTTTATCTGAGGGATGTGGCCCGCATTACGGACACGGTGGAGGAGAAATCGCAGGAATCCTACACGAACGGCGTCCGCGGCGCGCAGATCATCATCCAGAAGCAGTCCGGCTACAATACCGTGGAGGTGCTGAAAAAGGTGAAGACCACCCTCGCGAACCTGGAGCGGAACCTGCCCTCGGACGTGAAGATCAGCACGGTGGTGGACGGCTCCGGCAGCATCCTCCGTACCATCGGCTCGCTGAAGGAAACCATCCTCATCACCTTCCTGGTGGTGATGCTGGTGGTGTTCCTCTTCCTGGGACGGCTGAAAGGCACCCTCATCGTGGTGCTCTCCATCCCCATCGCCCTGCTGGCCTCCCTGCTGTACCTGTTCGCTACGGGCAACACGCTGAATATCATCTCCATGAGCGCCCTGTCCATTGCCATCGGCATGGTGGTGGACGATGCCATAGTGGTATTGGAGAACGTGACATCGCATCTGGAAAGGGGAGAGAAACCCAAGGAGGCGGCGGTGCACGGCACGGCCGAGGTAGGTATCTCGGTCATCGCCTCCACGCTCACCATGCTGTGCGTGTTCCTGCCCCTTACCATGATTTCCGGCATGGCCGGTATCATGTTCCGGCAGCTGGGCTGGATCGTGAGCATCATCATGATCGTTTCCACCACGGCGGCCCTCACGCTGGTTCCCATGCTGTGCGCGCTGCTGCTGAATAACAAGCCCACCACCAACAAGCTTTATAAAGCCATCTTCGGCCCCGTGAACAAGGCCCTGAACGCCGTGTCTTCGGGCTACGGTCGCCTCATCGCCTGGTGCATGGGCCACAAGAAGCTCATCCTGCTGCTGGCGGTGGTCATCTTCGTGGGTGTGCTGGGCTTCTACGGCACCCGGATGAAGACGGAGTATTTCCCTTCATCGGACTCCGGCCGCATCCGCGCAACCATCGAGCTTCCCATCGGCACGGCGCAGGACGTCACGCGCGACGTAGCCGCCCGCATCTACGAAAAGATCTGCGCCGATGTCCCCGAAATCGAGGTCATCAGCTACTCCTTCGGCCAGGCGGATTCGCAGAACGCCTTCGCCTCCATGCAGAGCAACGGCACGTACCTCATCTCGCTGAACATCAACATCGGCTCCATGGAGCAGCGCGAGCGCAGTGTCTCTGAGATAGCCGATATCATCCGGGCCGACCTGAGGCTCTTCCCCGAACTCCAGCGCTTCAACGTGAGCGAAGGCGGAATGGGGATGGGCGGCCGCGCCTCCGTCCAGCTGGAAATCTACGGCTACGACTTCGCGGAAACGGAAGCCGCCGCCCGCGACATCCGGCAGCGGATGATGGACAGCGGCTACTTTACCCAGGCCATCCTGTCCCGCGACCAGTACACGCCCGAGTATGAGGTGGACTTCGACCGTGAAAAACTGGCCCTGAACGGCCTGTCTTCCGTCACGGCCGCCGCGGCTGTATCGGCCGCCATGTCCGGCACCGTGGCCTCCTATTACCGGGAGGACGGCGAGGAATACAACATCCGTGTGCGTTACGCACCGGAATTCCGCACCAGTACGGAGGACATCGAGAACATCAGCATCATGAACGCCATGGGCCAGTCCATCCGCGTGAAGGACCTGGGCCGCATCGTGGAGTCCAAGGTGCCGCCCACCATCCAGCGCAAGAACCGGGACCGCTATATCACCGTCAACGGCATTATGGCGGATGGGTACGCCCTCAGCGACGGCGTTGCCTTCGTGCAGAAGGACCTCGCGCAGAATCCGCTTCCGCAGGGCCTCAGCTGGGTTATCAGCGGTGACTATGAAGAGCAGAAGGACATGTTTGCCGACATGATCCTGCTGGCGCTGCTGATCATCATGCTGGTCTATATGGTGATGGCCTCCCAGTTCGAGAGCTTCCTGGGCCCGTTCGTGATTATGTTCTCCATTCCGTTCGCCCTGGTGGGCGTGGCGCTGGGGAACCTGGTCTCCGGCCTGGCCGTAGGGGTGATGAGTCTCATCGGCATCATTATTCTGCTGGGTATCGTGGTAAAGAACGGTATTGTGCTCATCGACTATACAACCCTGCTGCAGGAGCGTGGCGTGAGTGCCCGAGAGGCGTCTGTGACGGCCGCCAAGGCCCGTCTGCGCCCCATCCTCATGACCACCCTCACCACCGTGCTGGGTATGCTCCCGATGGCCCTCGGCCGCGGGGAAGGTTCCGAAATGTGGAACGGCCTGGGTACCACCGTCGCCTGGGGTCTGAGCATTTCCACCCTTATCACCTTGATTCTCATTCCGGTTTTGTACTGCGGTATATCCGAGCGTCGGGAAAAACGGAAGGCCCGTCGAGCGAAACCCGTTATCGATGAAGTGGAGTTAATGGAGGAATCTGATTAATTGCCCCCCTTTTGTTTTATATAATGAAAGCAATCTTTATAGCATATAACCAGGCCTATAACCAGGAAATTGTCCAGCTGCTGGAGTCGCTGGGCCAGCGAGGGTATACCGTATGGGAAGAAATCGGCGGCCGCGGGAGCGTCTCCGGGCAGCCTCACCTGGGCAATCACGCCTGGCCCACGCAGAACCACGCCCTTCTCAGCGTGGTGGAGAGCGCCCTGGCCCCGCACGTAATGGCTCAGCTCCGCGCCCTGGACGCCGCCAACCAGGACCTCGGCCTTCGCGCCTGGGTCCTCCCCGTGGAAGACGCCCTGTAGCGTAGTTGCCCCCCTCTTCCTGGCGCAGGTGTGGCCGTTAAGCGGCGCAGGTGCCGTAAAAGTGCCTGTACCTGCACCGCAAATCTGCATTCTGTGTGTTCTGGTGGCGCAGGAACCTCTCCTAAAACAACACCTGCGCCAAAAACACTGTATACCTGCGCCAGGGATAAACCCCCTCCTTCCGTCGGAACTGCACAAAAGGGGCGTAGCCCCAAATTCCAAAAAATTGTTTATCTTTGCGAAGATAATAACATTGAACTATGGCAAAAGTAGCAAGCAATAATAATTTTGCAGAGCTTCTCGAGAGCGAGAAACTTGTCATTGTGGATTTCTGGGCCACGTGGTGCGGTCCGTGCCGCATGCTCACGCCCATCCTGGACGAAGTGGAGGAGGAAATGCCCGAACAGATCCAGGTGGTGAAGGTGAACGTGGACGACGCAGATGACGTCGCCGCCCAGTATCGCATTATGAGCATCCCCACCCTGCTGTTCTTCAAGAACGGTGAAATCGTGGACAAAACCGTGGGGGCCATGCCCAAAAACGTTCTAGTAGAAAAAATTAACGCCAACTTATAAACCACAACGTTATGAAAAAACTTATCTCGTTCCTGGTAGTGGTCCTTGCAACGGCCACTCTGGCACACGCCCAGTTGGGTATTGTCGCCGGTTACACCGCTTCGTCCACCAACGCGAAAGCCGCCGCGGAAGAAGTGAAGACCGCCAGCCTCTGGCACGCCGGTGTTGCTTATAAATATGGCCTCGGCCCTCTGACCCTCCAGCCTTCCCTCACTTACAGCATGAAGGGAACCACCGTGGATGATCTTCAGTACAAGACCGGTTACGTTGAGGCTTCCGTAGGTGTTCAGTTTGGTCTGGACCTGCTGGTTGCCCGTCCTTTCGTGGTGGCCGAACCTTTCATCGGCTATCAGGTCTACGGCAACGAAACCTGGGATGAAAAAGGCTACAATGAAGTCGTGAACAAGCTGGAATATGGCTTCGGCATCGGCGTGGGCTGCGACGTCCTGGATATGCTGCAGCTGCGCGTGGAATGGTACAAGAACCTGGGCTCGCTGGCCGGTGCCAACGGCGGTGCCGTGGAGGAAACCCTCAAGAACGGCAATTATCAGGGTATCAAGATTACAGCCGGCTTCTTCTTTTAATGGATGAGAAACGGGTAGCCATCTTTTGTGCAGCAAGCACGAAAGTGGCCGACAAGTACAACGAGGCAGCGCGTGAAGCAGTTCGCGCGCTGCACGCTTTAAATTACACCGTGCTTTCCGGCGGCGGCCGTGTGGGCACGATGGGCGCCATCACCGACGAGTCGGTGCAATGCGGCGGCAGGCACATCGCCGTCCTTCCGTCCTTTATGAAGGGTCTGGAGAATCCGGATATCAAGGAAGTCATCTGGACGGATACGATGGCCGAAAGGAAAGAGGCGATGCGGCAGGGAACCTCCGCCGTCATCGCTTTCCCCGGCGGTATCGGCACCCTGGACGAACTCATCGAGACGCACACCTTACGCAAACTCCACCGCTATGAAGGGAACCTTTACGCCCTGAACATCGACGGTTTCTTCGACCCCTACATCGAGCTGCTGGACCATTTTGTCCAGGAGAAGGTGCTGGAGCCGGCCGACAGGGACCTGGTGTTCTTCCCGCGTACGGTGGCTGAATTAATCGCCTGTTTCGACTAAATGGCATTAAAAGAAATCAAAGCCTATCTGGCCCCGGGACTGAGCCGTGTGGATGCGTGCATCGCGCGTGTCCTGGCCAGTGACATCCAGCTCCTGGACCAGACCAACCGGATGCTGCGGGAGCACCCCGGCAAGATGCTGCGTCCTATTCTGGGCTTGCTCTCCGCCGGTGCCGCCGGGACGCTCACGGAGGACACCATCCGCTATGCATCGGCCACGGAGCTTCTGCATAACGCCTCCCTTTTGCACGATGACGTGGTGGACGAGGCCACCGAACGGCGGGGCCTTCCCACCGTCGCCACCATCCTGGGTGGAAACGCTTCCGTTCTCCTCGGCGACTACTGGCTGGTCCAGTGCCTGGATTTGGTGCTGCAATCGGATTCGGACGTGAACCGCGTCCTTCGCATCATGGCGGACACGCTGGGACACCTGACGGAAGGGGAGATGCTGCAGATGGAGAAGGCCCGGAAGGCCGATACCACCCAGGAGGACTACCTCCGCATCATCTTTTGCAAGACGGCCTCGCTCTTCGAGGCGGCGGCCCTCTCGGCGGTGATTTCGGTGCGCGGCGGAAAAGAGGCGGAAGAGGCCCTCGGCAATTATGCCCGTAACATCGGCATCGCCTACCAGATCAGCGACGATATCCTGGACTATGTCGGCGAGGAAATCGGCAAGCCCGTGGGCATCGACCTCCTGGAGGGTAAAATCACCCAGCCGCTGCTGTGCGCGTTGGAAAAGGCCGATGATGCGCAGCAGAAGCACATTCGCAGCCTGGTAGCCGGAATCGCCGGCAATCCCTCCAACGCCGATCAGGTGCGCGCCTTCGTGGCGGCTGCGGACGGAGTGGAGTTGGCCCGCCGGGAGATGGATAAATGGCTGGAAAAGGCGGTCTCCTGCCTTGCGCCCCTTCCGGAATCCAAAGAAAAATCGTATCTTGCGGAACTTGCCCAGGTGGTAAGCCAGAGAAAGAACTAGATGGACATTTACGGCAATACGGAAATAGTGAACGCCCTTCACCAGATGGTGGAGACCGGCCACGTTCCCCACGCCATCCTCCTGCATGAGGACGACGGCGGCGGGGCTTTCCCCATTGCCGTCGACTTCCTGGATAAACTCTACGGCGGGAATCCCCGCGTGGGGAAACTCATCCATCCGGACATCCACTTTGTTTTCCCGGTGGCGGGGCCGGACAAGCCCGTGTCGCTCCAGTTCCTGGGGCCCTTCAGGGACCTTCTCCTGGAGAATCCGTATTTCTTTGAAAATGAGCTCTATGCGGCCATCGGCATCGAAGGCAAGCAGAGCAATATCTCGGTGAATGAGGCCCGCAGCATCCTGGAACGGCTGTCCCTCTCTGCTGTAGAAGGCGGCTGGCGGACCGTGGTGCTCTACCTCCCGGAGAAAATGAACCAGCAGGCGGCGAACGCCCTGCTGAAAATGGTGGAGGAACCGCCGCAGCAGACGCTGTTCCTCCTGATCACGCACGCCCCGGAAAAGGTGCTCGTGACCATCGCTTCCCGCTGCCTGCAACTGCGCATCCAGCCCCTTTCGCCGGAGGCCGATGCAAAGGTGCACGCCGCCGAAGCCGCCGGCAACATCGTCCTTTCGGACCTCTTCCACGACATGCTGGACGCCGTCGTTGCAAAGGACCTGCTGACGGCCCTGGAGACGGCCGATGCAGTGGCAGAAATCAAAATCAGGGAGCAGCAGAAGCAGTTCTGCAAACTGGCCGGGGAAGATCTCCGGCGCATCTTCATGCTCCAGAAATCGCCGTCCCTGGCCCGCCTGCCGGAGGGGACTGCGGACTATTACCGGCAGGCGGCATCGGCCCTCAAACCCACCTTCCCGCGAAGGGCCCTGGGCGCACTGGACCGCACCCTGCTCCTTTTGGAGCGCAACGGCAATCAGAAAATCCTCTTCACCCACCTGGTGAATCAATTATATACATTCCAGAATCCATGACCGATTATTCCAACGAATCCATCCAGTTCGACTGCTTCCGCGGCTGCTCTGTAGCTACGGACGAGGAAACCGGCGCCCAGGACATCCGCTACCGGCAGGGTTGCTGCAAACTGGAGGTATACGATACGCTCAAGGGCATCGCCCAGGAGCAGTTCAACGACTATTACGAAGTCCGTTTCAAGAACACCCGTAAAGGTATTTACATCAAC
This sequence comes from Bacteroidales bacterium, assembly GCA_017553545.1. Classification (GTDB taxonomy): domain Bacteria; phylum Bacteroidota; class Bacteroidia; order Bacteroidales; family UBA932; genus Cryptobacteroides. The sequence continues at coordinate 13,856 of JAFZKT010000081.1, forward strand.
GCCAGCGGGCAGAGCATCAAGACCGGAGACCTGGTGGTGGTGGAAGCCGCCAGCGGCCATGACCTTGGCATCGTCACCCTGGAAGGCCCCGTAGTAGGCCGACAGATGAAGTGCAAGGGCGTGGATCCCGCCACGCAGGAACTGCGGAAAATCTACCGCAAGGCCCGTCCCTTCGACATTCAGCGCTGGCAGGAAGCCATCGCCCGCGAGCAGGAAACGATGATCCGCGCCCGCGTGCTGGCCGCCAACCTGGGGCTGGAGATGAAAATCGGCGACGTAGAGTTCCAGGGCGACGGCACCAAGGCCATCTTCTATTACATAGCCGATGGCCGTGTGGACTTCCGTCAGCTCATCAAGGACTTCGCCGAGGAGTTCCACATCCGCGTGGAGATGAAGCAGATCGGCGCGCGCCAGGAAGCCGGCCTCATCGGCGGCCTGGGCGTCTGCGGCCGGGAGCTGTGCTGCGCCAACTACGTGACGGAGTTCAAGAGCATTTCCACATCGGCCGCCCGCGTACAGGACCTGTCGCTGAATCCGCAGAAACTGGCGGGGCAGTGCGGCAAGCTCAAGTGCTGCCTCAACTATGAGGTGGAGGCTTATCTGGACGCCCAGTCCCGCATTCCGCGCGTTCCCGAACCGCTGGAGTTCCAGGACGGACAGGCGTGGCTGGTGAAGACGGACATCCTGGCGGAAACCCTCTACTTCTCCTACGAAAAAGGCTCCCTGACGCAGGTTTTCCCGCTTTCGGCCGACGAAGTCCGTGGGATCCAGGCGATGAACCGCCACGGGGAAAAGCCCGCCACCCTCAAGCAGGAGGATGTTTCCGTGCCGGAGTTCATCACCGGTCAGGGCGAAGACGCCATCAACCGCTTTGACCCCGAAAAACGCGGCAAGAAGCATCGCCGCCGCAGAAAATAGAGATCCTTCGTCGTTCCTCCTCAGGATGACAGGGTCTTGTCATTCTGAACGAAGTTTTGTCATTCTGAACGAAGTGAAGAATCTCATTGTTATGAAAATCCCCCCACTCATATCGCTTCTTCTGCTGGCCATTGCCTGCAGCCAGCCGTCTTCCACGGAAACCTTTCTCCGCGGGCCCGGTCCCTATGAGTTCGCGCTGGACCTGAGTGACTCCACTGCGGTTTGGGATGTGTCCTTCTACACCCGCGTGGATGCGCCTGACGCCCCTCCGGAGATGGGGCTTTGCGCCACCTGGACGTCTCCATCGGCCGAATCTTTTACGGACACGGTCTATCTGCCGCTGTCGGCCGGCACCTCCTTCTTCTCGCAGGAGGCCTGCGTGCCCTACCGCTCCGGAGTCTCTCCCGCCGAGCGTGGCCACTGGACCCTCACCGTCGATGTCCCGGAGCCCCCTTCCGGCCTTCGCGGCCTGGGACTAGTGATGACGAGACTGGAGCGTAAGTGATTGACGGATTGTGTTTTACGAAAACAGGGGTGCACTTGCTGGTGCACCCCTGTTTTGGGAAGTGGCTGATTTTCTGTGAGTTGCGCTCCAGGCTATTTGGACCGGGCGGTGGGCTGATGGGAAAAACTGCGGCGCGGACCTTCCGCCTGCAGCCAGAAGTCGTGGTCAAAGGCATCTCCCGGATAAGCGTATGCGCCTTCGTGGTCGATGCAGAAGGCTAAATACGTTATCGGCAGCCCCATCTGAAGAAACATCTTCTCATAGAAAGTCTGCACCTGGGTAACATCTGCAGGGATTATTCCCATGTTTGGACCAGGTCCACTTTCAAGTGCTGGACCAGGTCCACCGATTGTGCTACCGAGGGGCCTGGGAGCCAAATGTGCTGGACCAGGTCCACCGCCTAAAAATGAACCTCGTCCAAAAGAGTGCTGGACCAGGTCCACGCCGTGTGTCCCCTCCAGGTAGATATCCGTGCTGGAAGCCAGAACGCGGAGCCCGTTTACTTTGCAGACGGCGGAAGTATACTCAAACAGATAACGGGAATCCGTTTTGAGATGGATGACGCCCCCGGGCTTCAAAAACTTCCGGTAGCGTTCCAGGAAAAGCGGGGAAGAAAGCCGTGCATTTTCAGAGCCGCGAAGCTGCGGATCGGAGAAAGTGAGCCAGATTTCAGAGACCTCACCGGGGCCGAAGAACGCTTCGATGAATTCGATGCGGGTGCGAAGGAAGGCCACATTGGGCAGGGCGTTTTCGGTGGCGTATTTCGCTCCCTTCCATAGGCGGGCGCCTTTGATATCCACGCCGATGTAATTGTTCTCCGGATGCCTGAGGGCCAGGGCAATGGTGTAATCTCCGCCGCCGCAGCCCAGTTCCAGCACGATGGGATGGTCATTTCCGAACATCTCCGCGCCCCATCGGCCTTTGATGGCGTGATCCCGCAGCCGAAGCTCCCGCGAGCCGGCCTCCTTATCCAGCACGGAAGAGGCGTCCGGCTGCAACAGGCAGCGGAACGTCTCGTTCTCTGCGAATTTCTTCAGTTTGCCGTGTCCCACACCCTAGAACAGCCAGCCCAGGCCGATCCCGACGGAGAAATAATGCCAGTGAAGCCTGTCCACAAGGTCGTTTTCGTTGTGGAAGAAGCTGTAATGGTAGGCGAGGGGAACATTCAGGGTCAAATGCCAGATGGGGATGGAGAACACCACTCCCAGGTCTCCGGTGAGCCAGAACCGGCTTCCTTCTTCCATGAGCGAATCCGGGCTGTACGGGCCGAAGCAGTAGCCGGGCGTGACGCCTGCGTAGAACTCCGTACGGCGGAAAAAGATGAGCGCGAGGTCCCAGAGGAGGTTGTCGGTCATCATTTCCGTCTGGCCATTGATCCCTTCGAAGAGGCCGTTCGCCACCGCGTTCTCCACGCCGCGGCCGATGCTTTCATCCCAGGAGCGGACACCGGGCCGATAAGCAATGCCCACCGGAAGGCCGGCGATGGCGCTGTAGTTCTTGCTCTCCTGCGCCTGCAGTCCCACCTTGAAGGCCATCGAGCGCCAGAAATTGGCGGTGTAGTTGAGGGAGACATACTGGCGGGCCTGTTGTTCCGCCGCTTCTTTGGTCAGGGGGAAAGTAAACCCGTAATTGACGGTGATGTCCTGGGTGGACTGATCCGCGGTGAACATCTGGGCGCGTGCGCTCAGGGTGACGGCCGCGAGGGCTACAATCAGAAACAGTTTTTTCATAGGGCTTTTTTTACAAGTATCAGGTCTTCCCGGATGGCTTTGAGGCGGCCGAGCACTTTCACGCGGCTTTCCACGCTGCGGCGGTCTTCGCTCAGGCGCTGCTTCACGCCTTCCAGCGTGAGGCCCTGGTCCTTAAGGAGAAACTGAATCTGCTTCAGCGTCTCGATGTCCTCCGGGTGGTAAAGCCGGTTCCCCTTTGCGTTACGCTGGGGTTTAACAAACTTTTCGAAATAATTGCTCCAGTAGCGGATGGCGGAGGCATTTTCCCCCAGTTCCTGCGCTACTTCGCCCATTGTGTAAATCAATTTTGCCATACGTATGCAAAGGTAGTAAAAAAATGCTATATTTGCATAGATATGCAAAGGCCTATGAAAGTCGGGGACATAACTGCGGTGCTGGAAGAGTTCGCGCCGCTCCATATTCAGGAGAGCTGGGACAACAGCGGGCTCATCATCGGCAGCCCGGAAGATGAGGTACACGGGGTTCTGGTGGGGTTCGACTGCACGTCGGCCCTCATCGACGAAGCCGTGGAAAAAGGCTGCGACATGGTGGTCACCCACCATCCGCTCATTTTCAAGGGCATCCGCCGTATAGACGGAAAGGATCCGGTGGGCGCGGCCATCATGCAGGCCATCCGCAGCGGTGTTGCGGTCTATGCCGCCCACACCACGGCGGACAAGGTAATCACCGGCGTCAGCGGCGCCATGGCCCGTCGGCTGGAGTTGAAGAACGTCAGTATCCTGGTCCCGGAGGCCGATGGTACCGTAGGCCTGGGCTGCATGGGAGACCTCCCCAGGCCCATGACCGGAAGTGAGGCGCTGGAGTATGTGCGGGAGAAATTCGGCCTCAAGGTCATCCGTTCCTCCAAGCCACTGGAAGAGCCCTTCCGGAAAGTGGCGCTGCTTGGCGGCAGCGGAGGAGGGGAAATCCCCCAGGCGCAGGCCAAGGGAGCGCAACTGTTCATTACGGCGGACATCTCCTACCATAATTTCTTCACCCCGGAAGGCTTCATGGTTATGGATGTCGGCCATTTTGAGAGCGAAGTGGAGATTGTGGATATTTTCGTTGCTCAGATACGGAAAAAATTTCCTACCTTTGCAAGCTACAAAAGCAGCGCGCTGGACAGGAGCAATCCGGTCCACTACTTCGTAGTCTAAAAACAAGCAATTATATATGGCAACAACTAAGAAAACCCCCGCCGCCAAGAAGCAGGCGCCTATCGACCAACACGAGACTTTCGTTTCCCTTCAGAAGAGTTTCGCGGATTCCGATATGCCCGTGGAGGAAAAGCTTCGCACGCTGTATCAGCTGCAGGCCGCGGATTCAGAAATCGACAAAATCATCCAGCTGCGCGGTGAACTGCCCGCGGAAGTGGCTGCCCTGGAAGAGGAGATTGCAGACCTGAAGGAACGCAGCGCCTCCATCTCCGCCGTCCTGGACCAGTTCAACAGGAATATCGCAGACGCCAAACTCTCCATCGCGGAGCATGAGGGCATCATCGAGAAATACCAGCGCCAGCGGGAAAACATTTCCAACTCCCGCGAGTATGATTCCCTGAGCAAGGAAATCGAGAACCAGGAGTTGCTTCGCCAGATTGCGGAAAAGACCATCAACGACACCCGTTATGAAATGGGCGCCAAGAAGGCCGAACTGGACGAGGTAAAAGACCGTCTGGCCATCCGGCAGGAAGACCTCAAGGCCAAAAAGGAAGAGCTGGAGAACATCGTGGAGGAAACCGCCAAGGAAGAGGCCGCCCTGCGCGCCCGCCGGGAAGAGTGCGCCGCCAAGATCGACGAACGTACCATGAGCGCCTATGAACGCATCCGCGCCAGCGTGAACAATCACCTGGCCGTGGTGGGCATCTACAACGGAGATTCCTGCGGCGGTTGCTTCAATACCATCACCCCGCAGCGCCGGATGGAGATTGCCTCCAACCGCAAGCTCATCATCTGCGAGCATTGCGGCCGCATCATCATCAATCCGGACTTCCAGCAGTAGCCCGTTATGGCGGAGACCCTGAGAGGAAAGAGACTTCGTCCGCAGGAGCCCCAGAATCTGGAGACCCTGATGGGGAACAAACCCCCGCAGGCTCCGGATGTGGAGGCGGCCGTCCTGGGCGCCATGCTGGTGGAACCCGCCACCATCGACGAATCGATGGAGGAGCTTTCCCCGTCGTGCTTCTATGAGCCCCGTCACCGGATGATCTTCGAGGCCATGTCGGCCCTCGTGAATGAACACGCCAACATTGACCTTGTCACCGTGAGCGAAAAACTCCGCACCCAGGGGAACCTGGAGGCGGTGGGCGGTCCGGTGGAACTGGCCTCCCTTTCGCAGAATATCGGTGCGGCGGCCCACATTGAGTATTACATCAAAATCCTCAAGCAGAAGACCATCCAGCGGGACCTCATTACGGCCTCCTATGAGATTCTGAAGCAGTCGTTCGACGAATCCACCAACGTGGATGAACTCATCGACAACGCCCAGACCAAGGTCTTCGCCGCCATCCAGAACAACGTCAAGCGGGATGTCCAGGACATCGGCTCCATTATCAACTCCGTGCTGGACAACCTCCAGGAGCTGCAGGGGATAACCGGCCTGTCCGGCGTTCCTTCCGGGTATCCGAACATAGACCGCATCACGCAGGGCTGGCAGAAGAGTGACCTTATCATCCTGGCGGCCCGTCCGTCCGTGGGTAAGACCGCCTTCGCCCTGAACATCGCCCGCAATGCGGCCGTGGATGCCAATATGCCCGTAGCCGTGTTCTCACTGGAAATGAGCGCAGACCAGTTGGGCAAGCGTCTCATCACCACGGAAAGCGGCCTTTCCGGTGAAAAGATCAAGGGCGGCGTCAAGCTGGAGCCGTATGAGTGGGTGCAGTTGGAAGATACCCTCAAACGCCTGGCCAAGGCTCCGCTCTACATAGACGACACCCCTGGCATCCCCATCATGGAATTCCGCACCAAGGCCAAGCGCCTGGTGAAACAGAAGGGCGTGCGCCTCATTGTGGTGGACTATCTGCAGCTGATGCAGGGGCCCGTGGAGCTGCGCGGCCTGCGTGAGCAGGAAGTGGCAGCCATCTCCCGCACGCTGAAGGCCACCGCCAAGGAACTGAACATCCCCATCATCGCCCTGTCCCAGCTCAGCCGTAATGCCGTGCAGCGCACGGGCGGAGCGGGCAAGCCCCAGCTCAGCGACCTCCGTGAATCCGGCTCCATCGAGCAGGATGCGGACATGGTCATTTTCATCCATCGGCCGGACTTCGTGGGCCTGGGTGAAAGCCCCGAAGACAAAGAAAAAGCATATATTGTCATCGCAAAACATCGCAATGGCGAGGTTTGTGATATAGAGATGAAGTACAAGGCCGGACAAGTCAAGTTCGTCCAGCCGGACCAGAGCCTGGATGTATATGCCAGCCAGGGCCCGGTGGCCAGCGCCGCCAACGAAGCTGCGCCCCAAGGAACGGATTTTGATTTCGAAAGCCAAAAAGACTTCTAAAGATATGCGCAAACTTTTTCTGACTGGATGCACAATGCTCCTTTCCCTGGCTCTTTGGGCGCAGGGACTGCCCCTCTGCAAGGAAGAACCCTTTCAGGAAGGGGAACGTATCAAAATGGGGATTATTTTCAAGTGGGGGCTCGTGGACACGGAAATAGCCCAGGCGTCCATGCGGCTGTTAACGGTTTCTCATAACGGAGAACAAGTCTACCATTCCATTCTTTCGGTGAAATCGGCCTCCTTCTTCGACGTCTTCTATAAGATGCGGGAATATTTCCAGAGCTGGTTCACCATAGGTGGACATCAGCCGCTGGAAGCCCGTCGGAACACCGTCGAAAGCGACTACACTTCCACCAACCATTACATCTACGACTGGGATTCGAATGTAATCAACGCGACCATCTGCATCAACGACGGAGAGCGGCAGGTAAAGGATCTGCCCATGAAGGGAATGTCCTACGACATTGTCACCCTCATCTACCATCTCCGTAACGTAGATTGGAAGTGCGCCACGCAGGGGAAATCCTACAAAGTCCCCTTCGCCATCGACGACGAAGTGTCGGAACTGCTGGTGACGTACTACGGTCCGGAAGTCCTGAAGGTGCGGAAGCTGGGCAAGAGGAACGCCATCCGCTTCTCCTGTACGGTAGTGGCGGGCCAGCTTTTCGAGGGGAACCAGCAGATGCAGATCTGGTTTTCGGCCGATGACACCCACATCCCCCTGGCCGTGATGGTCCCCCTGAAGATGGGAACCATGTGGGCCTGGCTGAAGGCCGCGGAGGGAACGAAATGAGCCAAAGCGTATCCCATAAAGGTAAAGTGACGAAAATGACCCCGCAGGTGACTACGGTGGTCATTTTGTCATCTGCCTCGTGTGGGGAATGCCATGCGGCCGGTTTGTGCGGCATGGCCAATCTGGCCGAAAAAACCGTGGAAGTCCCCACGAATCCCTATGCCTCCTATGGCGTGGGCGACGAAGTGGAGGTGACCCTCAAGGCCTCCATGGGCTTCAAGGCCGTCTGGCTGGCCTACTGCATTCCGCTGGTCATCCTGCTCGCGGTCATCCTGGGGCTTCTGTCCCTGGGACTGGGCGAAGTAACCGCCTCCGTCGCCGGCCTCTCCGCCATCGTGCTCTACTACCTGTTGCTGTGGCTCTTCAGGGGTAAGCTTCAAAACGAATATGTATTTACAATCAAACGATAATGGTTAAAACGATTCTCCTTATTGTCGCGGTAATCACCGTCCTGGGCCTGCTGCTCGCCCTGGTCCTGTACCTGGTGGCGCAGAAGTTCAAGGTGGAGGAAGATCCGCGGATCGACGAGGTGGAAAAGGCGATGCCCGGCGCCAACTGCGGCGGCTGCGGCTTTGCCGGCTGCCGCGCCTTCGCCGAGGCAGCAGTAAAAGCTCCCAACCTGGACAATAATTACTGTCCTGTGGGAGGCAACGAGGTGATGGCGAAGGTGGCAGCCATCCTGGGTCAAGAGGTGAAAGCCAAGGCCCCGGAAGTGGCTGTGGTCCGCTGCAACGGCAATTGCGAGGCCCGTCCCCGCGTGAACGACTACGACGGAATGGCTTCCTGCCAGGTCAAGGCCGCCCTCTACAGCGGAGACACCGGCTGCGCCTTTGGTTGCCTGGGCTGCGGAGACTGCGTGGACGCCTGCCAGTTCGGCGCGCTCTCGATGGATCCCGCCACCGGGCTTCCCGTGGGGGATGAAGAAAAGTGCACCGCCTGCGGCGCCTGCGCGAAGGCCTGCCCGAAGCACATCATCGAAATCAGGCCGAAAGGCCCGCGCGGGATGAAGGTGTTCGTCTCCTGCGTGAACAAGGACAAGGGCCCCGTGGCCCGCAAGGCCTGCGCGAACGCGTGCATCGGCTGCGGCATCTGCGAGAAGACTTGTACCCACGCCGCCATCAAGGTGGACAGCTTCCTGGCGTACATTGATCCGGCCCTGTGCAAGCTCTGCCGCGAGTGCGAGGCGGTTTGCCCCACCGGCGCCATCCACGGCCTGAACTTCCCGAAGGCCCTGGATAAAGAAGCTATTAAAGCAAGAATTAAAGCACGCTCGGAGGGCAACACCCCTTCGGTCGCTAAAAATAAGGCCGATGCTCCCTCAGGGGCGTCGCCCTCCGAAGCTAAATAATATGGGTAAGAGAACATTTTCCATGGGGGGTGTGCATCCCCACGACAGCAAGATTTCCAGGGAGTGCGCCATAGAGCCGCTGCCCCTTGCCCCCGTCGTCTATATCTCCGTGGCCCAGCACATCGGCGCGCCCAGCGTGCCCGTGGTGGCGGTGGGCGACAAGGTGAAGGTGGGGCAGGTGATTGCGGAGCCGGGCGGCTTCGTGAGCGCCTTCATCCATTCTTCCGTGAGCGGTACGGTGAAATCCATCGGCCCGCGGGCGGATCTGGCCGGTCGGCCTTCCATCCATATAGAGATTGAAGTGGAGGGCGACGAATGGCTGGAAGGGATTGACACCTCCGACAAACTCATCACCGAACTTCCCGAAGACAACAAGGCCACCATTGAAAAGATCCGTCTGGGCGGCGTTGTGGGTCTGGGCGGAGCCACCTTCCCCACGCACGTGAAACTGAGTCCGCCTCCGGGCTCCAAGTGCGAAAGGGTCATCATCAACGGCTGTGAATGCGAGCCCTATCTCACCTCGGACTTCCGGACTCTCCTGGAAAAAGGCGAGCAGGTGGTGGTGGGCGCCGCCATCCTGAAGAAGGTTATGGGGGACGTGCCCTGCACCATCGCCATTGAGGAAAACAAGCCCGAAGCCATTGCCCACATCCAGGAAGTAATCGCCAAGCTCGGCTATCAGGGCATTGAAGTGATGCCGATGAAGATGCGTTATCCGCAGGGCGGCGAAAAACAGCTCATCGACGCTGTGATGCACCGCCAGGTGGGCTCCGGCGCCCTTCCCATCAGCGTGGGTGCCGTGGTGCAGAACGTGGCAACGGCCCTGGCCGTGTACGACGCCGTGCAGAAGGGGAGGCCCATCGTGGACAATTCCGTCACCGTCACGGGCGAGTGCTTCCCCAAGCAGGCCAACCTGCTGGTGCGCGTGGGAACGCCTCTCAAGTATATCGTAGATTATCTGGGCGGGGTACCGGCCGATGCTGCCAAGATCATCAGCGGCGGCCCGATGATGGGCCGTGCGGTAGCCAACCTGGACGCCGCCACCGTGAAGGGAACGGGCGCCCTGCTCTTCCTTACCGAACAACAGACGCGTCGCGCGCCGGAAGGCAACTGCATCCGCTGCGGCAAGTGCGCCGATGCCTGCCCCATGGGCCTGGAACCCTTCCTTCTGAATAAACTCTCCCGTAACGGAGACGTGGAGGCGCTGGAAGCCAATGCCGCGCAGGACTGCATCGAATGCGGCTGCTGCCTGTATTCCTGCCCCGCACATATTCCGCTGCTGGACATTATCCGTCAGGGCAAAGGCGCCGTCCTGGGCGCCATCCGCGCCCGTGCTGCAGCCGCTAAAGCAGCTGCTGAGGCTGCTAAAGCCGCTGCCGAGGCCGATAAAAAGTAATTGCGTATGAGTAACCTTATCATATCCCCTTCGCCGCACATCCATTCCAAGGACTCCACCAAGTCTTTGATGCGGGATGTGGTCATCGCCCTCATTCCGGCGGTCATCTGCAGCGTGGTCTTCTACGGCTGGCAGGAACTGCTGGTGCTGGGTGTAAGCGTGGCTTCCTGCGTGCTGCTGGAATGGGCCATTACCAAGTTTTTGATGAAGGCCCCCTGCACCGTGGGAGATTTTTCCGCCGTCATTACCGGTATCCTGCTGGCGCTGAACCTGCCCTACACCACGCCCTGGTGGGTGGTCTTCATCGGCGCCGTGGTTGCCATCGGCGTAGCGAAAATGACGTTCGGCGGCATCGGTCAGAATATCTGGAATCCCGCCCTGGTGGGCCGTGTTTTCCTGCTGGTGTCATTCCCTACGTATATGACCACCTGGGGCGCTCCCGCCGGGGTGGTGGACGCCGTTTCCGGTCCCACGCCGCTGGGCGCTATCCAGGAAGGCTTGCTGAAAGGCGGCGCTTCCGTGCAGGACCTGACGGCCGCCTACGACTATAAGTCGCTGCTGTTTGCCAATCTGGGCGGCAGCGCCGGCGAAGTCTGCGCCCTGGCGCTGCTGGCCGGATTCGTGTACTTGTGCTGCCGCAAGGTCATCAAGCCGTGGATTACCCTGAGCATCTTCGCTACGGTTGCGCTCACCGCCCTGGTGTTCAACCTGGCGAATCCCGCGCGCTTCACCGGCCCGCTTTTCAACCTTCTCACCGGCGGTCTGGTCCTCGGCGCCTGCTTCATGGCTACGGACTATGTCACTTCGCCGATGTCCCTCTGGGGGGGCGTAATCTTCGGTGTCGGCATAGGCTTCCTTACCATGATGATCCGTTACTTCGGCGCTTATCCGGAAGGCGTTTCCTTCGCCATCCTAATTATGAACTCGGTGGTACCGCTGCTTAATCGCTGGTTCCATCAGAAAAAATTCGGGAGGAAGTAGGTCATGGCTGTAAAATCCAATCTTACGAACATGGTGCTGGTGCTGGGCCTGGTGTGCCTGATATGCTCCGCACTCCTGGGCGGCGCCTTCGTCCTTACGGAGAAGCCCATCGAGGATGCCAAGGATGCCAGGACGCAAAAGGCCGTCTCCGAGGTTCTTCCATCTTTCAAGGAAGTTGTCTATAATGACAAAATGCACTACTACACGGCAAAGGATGGCGACAAGCTGGTGGGCTATGCCATCGAATCCACGGTGATGGGATTCGGCGGCCCCCTGTCCCTGATGGTGGGCATTACCCCCGACGGCGTAGTTTACAATACTTCCGTCCTTTTCCATACTGAAACCCCCGGGCTGGGTGCCAAGTGTAAAACAGACAGCGCTTTCATCAAGCAGTGGAAGAATTTTGATCCTGCCGTGAAAAAGCTTCTCGTCGGACAGGACGGCGGCGACGTGGACGCCATCACGGCTTCCACCATCACATCCCGTGCATACACCGCTGCTGTGGAAAATGCCTTGAAGGTTTTTAAAGAGATTGCCGGTCAAGCCGGCAATGACGAAAACGTCATGCCCGACCCCGATCGGGCATCTAACGAAGGAGGACAGGACAATGAGTAAATTCAGACTGCTGACCGACGGACTGGTCAAGAACAACCCCACGTTTGTGCTCCTGCTGGGCATGTGCCCCACGCTGGCCACCACCACATCGGCCATCAACGGCCTGTCGATGGGCCTCGCCACGCTCTTCGTGCTGGTGCTCAGCAACATGGCCATATCGGCCATTGCGCCCGTTGTGCCGGACAAGGTGCACATCCCTGTTTATATTGTTGTCATCGCCACTTTCGTGACGCTGCTCCAGCTCCTCATGCAGGCCTTCACTCCTGATATGTACGACACCCTGGGCCTTTTCATCCCGCTCATCGTGGTGAACTGCATCGTGCTGGGCCGGGCGGAGGCTTTTGCGAACAAGCACGGCATAAGCGAAAGCGCGCTGGACGGTCTTGGCGTGGGCCTGGGCTTCACCGCTTCGCTCACGGTGCTGGGCCTGGTGCGTGAAATTCTGGGCAGCGGCAGCGCCTTCGGCTGGAAATTCATCGGCGAGAATGACGGAATGCTGGTCTTCGTGATGGCCCCCGGCGCCTTCCTGTGCCTGGGCTACCTGATGGTTCTGTTCAACAGATTCGTAAAAAAGAACTAGGCTATGGAGTACTTTCTGATTATCATTTCGGCGATATTCGTCAACAACATCGTCCTGGCCCAGTTCCTGGGTATCTGCCCGTTCCTGGGCGTTTCCGGCAAGCTTTCCACCGCTACGGGCATGTCCATGGCCGTGTGCTTCGTGATTACGCTGGCAACGCTGGTGACCTACCTTATCAACCAGTACCTGCTGGTGCCGCTGGAAATCACTTTCCTGCAGACCATCGCCTTCATCCTGGTGATTGCGGCGCTGGTGCAGATGGTGGAAATTGTGCTGAAGAAGGTATCTCCGTCGCTGTATCAGGCCCTGGGTATCTTCCTGCCCCTGATCACCACCAACTGCGCTGTGCTGGGCGTGGCCATCAACGTGGTTACTAAGCAGTTCACCTTTGGCGGTGAGGCACATATGTTAAACCTTGGAGAGTCCCTGGTATATGCCTTTGCCACCTCGCTGGGTTACGGCCTCGCGATGGTCATTTTCGCCGGCATCCGTGAGCATCTGGCGCTGAACAACGTCCCCAAGGCCTTCAAGGGCGTTCCCATCGCCATCATCAGCGTGGGTATCCTGGCCCTGGCTTTCATGGGCTTCAGCGGGATGGTGAAGTAGAGTTATGTACCAGTATACCCCGGTAGTTCCTTTTTCCGAAGGAGTCAGGCGCTATATCTTAAGCCTGGACAACCATGTGAGCATCCTGGAGGCGCTCACTGCTTTCTGTAAGGAGAAACAAGTCTATTGCGGCAAGGTTTCCGGGCTGGGGGCTATCTCCAGCGCCACCTTCCGTTTCCTGGATCCGGCCACCAAACAGTATGTGGACAAGACCTTTGATGAGCAGATGGAAATCACCTGTCTCACGGGAAACATCTCCCGGAAAGACGGGCAGGTATACCTGCACATCCACGTTACGGCCGGCCGACGGGACTACAGTTGCGTCGGCGGCCACCTGCTGGACGCCCGCATAAACGGCGCCTGCGAACTCTTCGTGGAGGACTATTGCCTCACTTCCGCCGGCCGCCGCTTCGATGAAGAAACCGGCTTGAATCTGTACAATTTTTAGCGTGTTGGCTCCACGGGGGGATTCCCCTTCCGCACAATCCGCCACCCGATGGCCGCCATCAGGATGGACATCAGCGGGGAGATCAGGCAGAAAAAGCAGAACGGTGCGTAAACCAGCGTGGGCACACTCAGAATGGTGGCCTGCGTCATTCCGCAGCTGGACCAGGGGATGAGCGGCGAAGTAACCGTAGCCGAATCCTCCACACTTCTTGACAGAAGACGGCCTTCATAGCCGTCTTTTTCGTACGTGTCCTTATATATATTAGAGGTAAGGAGAATGGCCAGGTACTGGTCCGACACAATACCGTTGAGTGCCGTGCCGGTAACCACCGTAGAACCCACCAGACCCGTGCGGGTGCGGGTGAGCGGCTGCAGGATGCGCCCCAGATCGGCAATCATTCCGCCGGCCTGCATGGTGGCGCCGAAGCACATCGCGCAGATAATCAGGAAGATGGTATTGAGCATTCCCAGCATCCCGCGCGTTGCCACCAGCTTGTTCACCTCTTCCACGCCCGTATCCAGCGAGAGGGAATTATAGATGCTTTCCACGATTCCGGCAAAGTAAATACGCATCCGTGACCCCTCCGTCACCCCCGCGCCGATACCCCGTACAATCTCCGGCTGGAAGATCAGCGCCGCCACCACCGCTGCGAGGGCGGAGAGGGCCAGCACCACGATGGCCGGAAGCTTCCGCCAGATGAGGAAGAGGGTGAAAGCCGGCACCAGCAGCAGCCAGGGGGTGATGTGGAACTTGGCCGCCAGTGCAGAGGAATACAGTTCCACAGGCATGGACGGAGCGGTACCATGGGTAAATCCCAGCACCGTAAACACCACCAGCGTAATCACGAAAGACGGAATGGTGGTGTAATACATATAGTGGATATGCTCGAAGATGGGCACTTTTGCCGCCGATGAAGCCAGCACCGTAGTATCCGACAGCGGGGAGATCTTGTCGCCGAAATATGCGCCGGAGATGATGGCGCCGGCCGTCATGGCGTCCGAAAATCCTTCCGCCCGGCCGATGCCGATGAGCGCGACACCCACCGTGGCGATGGTGGTCCAGGAAGATCCCGTCATCAGCGAAACCAGCGCGCAGAGCACGCAAGCCGTGAGAAGGAACATCTTGGGGCTGATGATCTTGAGCCCATAGCAGATGAAGGTGGGGACCACGCCGCTCACCGTCCAGGTGCCGGAGATGGCGCCTATCAGCAGCAGAATCACAATGGCCGATGTAATGCCGCCCACGTTCGAAGCCACCTCTTTCTCGAAGTGGCTCCAGGGGATTTTGTAGAGGAGCATCCCCAGGGCGACGGCGATGCCCGCGGCGACGAGCAGGGCCACCTGCGAGGCGCCCAGAATGGAATCGGCCCCGAAGATGGAAATGTCCAGGGAAAGCAGCACCACCAGCACCAGAAGGGGGATCAGCGCGACGAGGGTGCGTTTCAAGTTCGTTTTCATGGGCTCAAAGTTACGAAAAAATGCTATCTTTGTGAAGCTAAGCACATAGAACGCTATGACCATCTCCATGATTCTCCAGCTGCTCATCGTCCTGGCAGCGCTGTATGTGGGCTCCCGCTACGGTTCGCTGGCGCTGGGCGCCATCAGCGGCATCGGCCTGGCCATCCTGGTCTTCGGCTTTGGCCTCAAGCCCGGAACGCCCCCTACGGACGTCATCTACATCATCATTGCAGCCGTTACCTGCGCGGGCACGCTACAGGCTTCCGGCGGTATGGACTGGATGATTCAGATAGCGGAAAAGATGCTCCGAAAACATCCGGAGCACATTACCTTCCTGGGGCCGCTGGTGACCTTTTTCCTCACCGTGCTGGTGGGTACGGGTCATGTGGTTTATACCATCATGCCCATCATCTGCGACATAGCCCTTAAGAAGAATATCCGGCCGGAGCGTCCTTGTGGCGTGGCTTCCGTGGCCTCGCAGGTGGGCATTACCTGCAGCCCCATCGCCGCCGCCGTGGTGGCCTTTGTCACCATCTCCAACGCCAACGGCTATATGGTAAGCATTCCGCAGGTGCTCCTGGTTACCATCCCGGCCTGTGTGCTGGGTCTCATGTGCGCATCCCTCGCTTCCTATAAACGCGGGAAAGATCTGGACAAGGATCCGGAATTCTTAAAGAGAAAGGCGGACCCCGAAACCTATAAATTCATGTACGGAAATTCCGCCACCACCCTGGACATGAAGATCAGCAAGGAAGCCAAGGCTTCCGTGTTTATCTTCCTGGGCGCGCTGCTGGTTATCGTAGGATTCGCTTTCTGTCAGATGATTCACATCCCCTGCGGCGGTCCCGTGGCGTCGGCTATCGGCCTTCCCATGATGAACATCTGCATCCAGATTATCATGTTGGCTGCGGCTGCCGCCAACATCATGTTCTGCAAGGCAAAGCCTAAGAAAGCTGTCGCCGGTGCCGTTTGGCAGAGCGGCATGGTGGCCGTGGTGGCCATCTACGGCATCGCCTGGCTGGCGGATACTTACTTCGACAATTATATGGACGAAATGAAGCTGATGCTCACGGACCTGGTTACCCGGGCGCCCTGGACCATCGCCTTCGTGTTCTTCCTGGTGAGCGTTCTCATCAACTCCCAGGGCGCCGTGGTGGTGGCTATGCTGCCGCTGGCCTACGAACTGGGCATTGCCGGTCCCGTGCTGCTGGGCGTTCTTCCCAGCGTGTACGGGTATTTCTTCATCCCCAACTATCCGTCGGACATCGCCACGGTAAACTTTGATCGTAGCGGCACCACCGTCATCGGCAAGTATCTGCTGAACCACAGTTTCATGATGCCCGGCCTCATCAGCGTGGGTGTCTCCACCATCGTGGGCTATCTCATTACCAATGTATTATTCCCCGGTTATTTTGCAAGCTTTATCCAATAAGTCATGAAAAAACTCGTCTCGCTACTCTTTTTGCTTCCGACCCTGTGCTTTGCCCAGGAGATTACGCCCCTCAAAACCTTTGTGGAAGAATGCAAGGAGGGGAATTACACCCTGCAGGCCCGCTTCAGCAAGGTGCAGGACGCAGAAGCCCTGCTGATCCTGATTGAAGACCAGGGCTACCTGATTCCCGTGAAACTGGATGCGGCTTCCGCACCGGATCTGTCGGCCTTTGAAAAGGGCGAAACCATTAAGGTCAAGGGTGACCTGGCATCCCTCTACATCTGGGGCGACGGCTATAAAGGCCTCGCGAACGCCGTTGTGCTGCAAAGCAAGATGGACGTACCTGTGCAAAAAGTGGGGGACTATACCCCGGATACCTTCCGGACGGTGGAGCAGATGCCCACCTTCAAGGGTGGAAACATCGACACCTTCGCCAAGTGGGTGCACGGAAAACTCAAATATCCCAAGAAGGCCGCGCAAAATGGCATCTCCGGCCGCGTGCTCGTGGGCTTCACGGTGAAGAAGAACGGCAAGGTGGCCGATGTAAAAGTCCTGAAGGGCATAGACCCGGATCTGGACAAGGAAGCCGTCCGCGTGGTGTCCAAATCGCCGAAATGGGCCCCCGGACGCGCCAAGGGCAATCCCGTGGACGTGTCCTTCTCCATTCCGATTGTATTCAAACTGTAGCGGCTGAAAATGAGCCATTTACAAAAAAGTCCTTCGGCAGATGTCGCCGGAGGGCTTTTTCGTTCCTGGCTTATGAGTTTGACATATGCAAAACTTTCACTAAATTTGCAGGCTGTACCATACAGAAGGGTTCCGTAGCTCAGCTGGATAGAGCAACAGCCTTCTAAGCTGTGGGTCTCGGGTTCGAATCCCGACGGAATCACAAAAGTATTAAAAAAGAGCAAGTCTGATGAGTGCAAAATGTTTCTACGTTGCACCGCTGTGCGATGCGGTGAACTGCGAAATGAATTCCAGCCTCCTGACCGGTGGAAGTCCGGTCTCGACTGCTATTCTAATATCTGACATTGACTTCGGTAGCGGCGCTATCGATGAGAACGGTGGTGAACTGTAAGGAGGACGTATTATGAAGAAAGTGTTCTATATCATTCTGACGGTCGTCCTTACGGCCCTTGTGTCCTGCCAGAAGACGGGTCCTGCAGAACCCGTGTGGGTG
>JAFZKT010000082.1 GCA_017553545.1 Bacteroidales bacterium
GCCGCCGCCGGCCACGGCCACGCCGCCGCCGATGGTGAGCCCGAGACCGGTTTTGCGCCAGGCGTTGTAACCGTACCAGGCGTTGCTGTAATCTACTCCGTTAATGTCTGAAAGCAGGGCCTGAGCTTCTTCTTTGGAGAGTTTCTGGCCGTCCTGCACGATGGTGCCGCCTTTGCGGCTGATATATTGGGCACTTGCCGCAAGGGAAAGCGTCAGGAAGAACAGTATGAAGATCCAACGTTTCATAACCTTATTTTTTACAAAGTTAATTATATTTTTCGGGAGGGGACCAGCGCCATGATGAAGCCGATACCCGCTACACCCGCTACAGTCCATAGCAAATCCCTTGCCTGAAGTGAAACGGGGTAGGAAGAAACCGTGAAATTCCCCGGCAGGGAAATCAGGCCGAAACGCTGTTGCAGCAGCACGACGACCACTCCCAGCGCCAGTCCCACCAGCATTCCCAGCAGCGACACCATCCAGCCTTCCGTGAGGAATATGCGGCGGAGCATGGACTCCGGCGCACCCAGGCTGCGGAGGGTGGCGGTATCCGCCTCCTTCTCGATAATGAGCATCCGGAGGGAGCTGTAGATGTTGAAGGCGACAATGAGAACGATGAACACCAGAATGAGGTAGATGGCCAGTTTCTCGTAGCGCATCATCCGGTAGATGCTCTGGTCCTGTTCCTGCCGGTCCAGGACGCGGAATGTGGACCCCAGGCGTTCCTGGAGTTCCTTTTTAAAGGCCGATGTCTCCCCGGTGGGCCAGATTTCGACGGCCGACACTTCCCTGGGGTATTCCAGCAGATCCCGCAGCACTTCCACGGGCACCACCAGGAGGGAAGCGTCCAGGCTGGCGTTGACGCTCACAATGCCGGAGAGCTGCACCTTCTTGCTGCGGAGCGTGGCCGCCGGGTTTGCCAGGGAAACGGGTTGGGTACGGGACGGATAGTGGATTTCAAGCGGGGTTGCAAAACCGGGCTTGATGTTCAGATTGGCAGCCAGTGAGGCGCCGGCTACAGTCTGGGGAATATCCCCCCGCTGGAGTTGCCACTTGCCGTCTATGATGTGCTGCCGGAGGGGGGATGCTGACGCTCCGGCGGCGTCAAGGCCCCGCACGCGGGCAAGGCTCTGCCGTCCTTCATAGGAAAGGAATGCCTGCTCTTCAAGGACGCCGTTCATCCGTTCAATTCTGTCTGAGGACCGCATCCAGTCGAAGGCGGGGCCTTCCGGAATGAAGACCTTCCCTTCCACCGGACGGATCACGAGGGGCGCGCCGGCATCTGCGAGAGAATCCGCCACCAGCTTGTTGAATCCGTTGAAGACGGAGAGTACGATAATGAGCGCCGCCGTTCCAAGTGCCATCCCTGTTGCCCCGATAGCCGAAATCAAGTTGATGATTTTGAACGACTTCCGGGCGAACAGGTATCTGAGCGCAAAGCGAAGAGGCATTTTTATTTCTTCAGCAGCTGATCAATATGCTCCGCATAATCCAGCGTGGTGTCCAGCAGGAACACCAGTTCCGGAACGATGCGGAACTGTTTGGCTACCACGCGGCCCAGGGAGCCGCGGAGGGCCTTGACGTTGTCTTCCAGGATTGCCATGACGGCTTCCTGTTTTTCCGAGGGGAAGATGCTGACGAATACTTTGGCCACGGAAAGGTCCGGGCTCACGCGCACTTCACTCACCGTCACCATGGCGCCACCGAAGGCGGCCATCCCCTTGGCGCGGATAATTTCCGCCAGGTCTTTCTGTATTTCCCGGGCAACCTTGAGTTGCCGCGTGCTTGCCGGCTTTTCCATTAGACTATGTTAATAATAAAGTAGTTCTTCTTGCCTTTCTGGGCCAGGATGTAGTGGCCGTTCACTATGTCGGCTTCCGTCACGGAGGCGTCAATGGAGGTTACCTTGTCCTTGTTAATGGCGATACCATTGCCTTGCACCATCTTCCGGGCCTCGCCCTTGGAGGGGAGGATGGAGGTCTTCACGGCCAGGAAGTCCAGGATGTTGCAGGGAAGATCGGCCTTGGGGATGTCGAAAGAGGGGACGTCGGCGAAAACGGCCAGGAACGTACGCTCGTCCAGCTTCCGAAGGTCCTCGGAGCTTCCGCCGAAAAGCATCTGGGAAGCGGCGACGGCCTTTTCGTAGGCTTCCTGCCCGTGGCACATCACGGTGACTTCGCGGGCGAGGACCTTCTGCAGTTCACGCCGGCCTGGATCCGCCCGATGTTCTTCAATCAGTTTGTCGATGGTCTCCTTGTCCAGGAGGGTGAAAATCTTGATGTAGCTCTCTGCGTCGTTATCCGCCACGTTCAGCCAGAACTGGTAGAATTCATAGGGAGAAGTGCGCTCCGCATCCAGCCAGATGTTGCCTTTCTCGGTTTTGCCGAACTTGGTTCCGTCGGCCTTGCGGATGAGCGGGCAGGTGAGTGCGAAAGCGGTGCCGCCATCCATCCGGCGGATGAGTTCCGTGCCGGTGGTGATGTTGCCCCACTGGTCACTGCCGCCCAGCTGGAGGATGCAGCCCTTGTGCTTCCACAGCCAGTAGAAATCATAGCCCTGCATGAGCTGGTAGCTGAATTCCGTGAAGGACATGCCTTCCGAGCTGTCGCGCTGCAGGCGCTTTTTCACGCTGTCCTTGGACATCATGTAATTGACGGTGATGTGCTTGCCGATGTCCCGGATGAAGTTAATGAAGCTATAGTCCTTCATCCAGTCATAATTGTTCACCAGCTCGGCCTTGTTTGGGGCGTCCGAATCGAAATCCAGGAAACGGGACAGCTGGGACTTCAGGCACGCCACGTTGTGGTTTAGCGTGGCTTCGTCCAGCAGATTCCGTTCCGCGCTTTTCATGGACGGGTCCCCGATCATGCCGGTGGCACCGCCCACCAGGGCGTAAGGTTTGTGGCCGCAGGCCTGGAAATGCTTGAGAATCATCACGCTCACCAGGTGGCCGATGTGCAGGGAGTCCGCCGTGGGGTCTATGCCCACATAGGCGGCCTGCGGACCTTCCATCAGCTTTTCTTCCGTCCCGGGCATAATGTCCTGAATCATTCCGCGCCAGCGGAGCTCTTCCACAAAATTCTTCATAAAGTATCTTTTTAGTCCACAAATTTACACATTATTTTCCTATATTTGTAAAAATATACCATTGTAGTATGAAGAAGGTTATTCTGTTTCTGGCCGCTGCGGCGGCCCTTGCCCTTTCGGGCTGCTCCCGCTATGAGAGCGTGAAGGGAGACCCCCTCCAGGCGAAAATCTACACCCTGGACAACGGTCTCAAGGTTTACATGACCGTTAACAAGGACGAGCCCCGCATCCAGGCGAATATCGCCGTGCGCGCCGGCGGCAAGGACGACCCTGCGGACAATACCGGTCTGGCCCATTACCTGGAACATATGATGTTCAAGGGAACGCAGCAGTTCGGCACGCAGGACTATGCGGCCGAAAAACCGCTCCTGGACCAGGTGGATTCCCTCTACGAGGTCTACCGTACCCTTACGGATCCCGCGGAGCGCGAAGCCCTCTACCACCAGATTGACTCCATTTCCTATGAGGCATCCAAGATTGCCATTCCCAACGAGTATGACAAACTGATGTCGGTCATCGGCTCGGAAGGCACCAACGCCTACACCAGTGAGGATGTCACCTGCTACATCGAGGAAATCCCCTCCAACCAGATCGAGAACTGGGCGAAGATTCAGGCCGACCGTTTCAAGAACTGCGTTTTCCGCGGTTTCCACACGGAACTGGAAGCGGTGTATGAGGAGAAGAACATGTCGCTGACGGACGACGGAGAAAAAGCCTTCGACGCCCTCAACGCGATGCTCTTCCCGAATCACCCCTATGGCACGCAGACGGTCATCGGCACGCAGGATCACTTGAAGAATCCTTCCCTGAAGGCCATCCGTCATCAAAAGGATACCTACTACGTCCCGAACAACGTGGCCATCTGCCTGTCCGGTGACTTCGATCCGGATTATATGGTGAAGATCATTGAGAAATACTTCGGCGACTGGCAGCCCAACCCGGACCTCCCGAAGCGTTCCATCGCGGCTGAAGAGCCCATCACGGAGCCTCGCGTGAAGGACGTTTACGGCCAGGAGGCCGAATTTGTGGAGATGGGCTGGCGAACGCCCCGTGTGGCCGACCATGAGAGTGAAATCGGCGAAATCGTCTCTTCCGTCTTCTACAACGGACAGGCCGGTCTGCTGGATTTGGACGTTTTCCGCACCCAGCAGCTCCTGGACGGATATGTCTTCAATTACGGCCGTTCGGACTGGGGCCTGTTCCTCCTGCATGGACAGCCCAAGGAAGGCCAGAGCCTGGAAGCGGTGCGGGATATTTTCCTCGCGGAGGTGGAGAAACTGCGCAACGGAGACTTCCCGGCGGAACTGGTAGAGGCGGCCAAGGCCAACTGGAAGCTTCGCTATATGTATTCCTTGGAACACAACCGTTCCCGTGCAGGTATCTTCGTGGATTCCTTCATCAATGGCACATCCTGGGAAGATGAGGCCACCAAGCTTTCCCGCATCGAGGCTGTCACCAAGTCCGACGTGGTGACCTTTGCAAAGAAGTATCTGGGGGCCGACAGTTACGCCTGCGTGTTCAAGCACATCGGCGAGGACAAGGATATCAAGAAGATCGAGGCCCCGAAGATTACGCCCATCGTCACCAACCGTGACAAGCAGAGCGTCTTCCTGGCCAGTATAGCCGCCAGCGAGCCGGAGCCCATTGAACCCGTGTTCGTGGACTGGGAGAAGGACATGACCGTTTCCCAGCTGAACGGTCTGGAGCTTCTTTACAAGAAGAACGAGAAGAACGACATCGCCCAGCTGTCCTTCCGCTATGACAAGGGTTCCCAGACGGATCCTGTGCTGGACATCGCGGCGGACTACTGGAATTACCTGGGCTCCGAAGGCCTCAGCGGGGAGGAATATGCCTCCAAGATGTACGGTCTTGCCTGCAGCGGCAGCATCCGCGTGGGCGACAACAACACCGTCATTTCCCTGGTGGGCCTGGATGAAAACGTGGAAGCCGCGCTTTCGCTCACCGAGGGTCACATCGGCTCGCTCATTCCCGACGGGGACATCCTGTCGGAAATGAAGGCCGATATCTTCCGCTCCCGCGCGGACATGAAGATGAACCAGCGGGCCTGCTCGAGCGCCCTCCGCAATTATGTGATGTACGGTCCGGAGTATGTCAAGTCCGCCAATCTGAGCAATGCGCAGGTAAGCGACCTCACCGCGGAAACCGTCCTGGCTTCGCTGAAGGATCTCACCGGATCGGCCCACACGATTCTCTACTACGGCCCGGCTTCCCTGGACCAGGTGAAGGCGATGCTTTCCCGCGTACACGCGACCAAAGGGCTGAAGCCCCTCGAGAAGACCTACCGTGTCAAACGGCTCACGCCGGAAGCAAAGGTTTTCGTGGCGCAGTATAACTCCCGTCAGTTCAATTACACCCAGTACTCCGACAGAGGAGAGAAGTTTGACATTTCCCAGGTTCCGGCCCTCGAACTCTTCAACGAGTACTTCGGCGGCGGTATGAATGCCATCGTGTTCCAGGAGATGCGCGAATCCCGTGCCCTCGCCTACAGCGCCGGCGCCCGCCTCGACACCCCTGCCTTTGCGGATGATACCTATTCCTTCCGCGCCTATATCGCATCCCAGAACGATAAACTGCAGAAGGCGGTGGAAGGCTTCGACGAAATCATCGGCACCATGCCCCAGTCTCCTGAGAACCTGGAAATTGCCAAAGCCGGCATCCTGTCCCGCCTGCGCACCCAGCGCTATGTGGGTAACAGCGTCCTTTACAGTTACCTTGCCGCGAAAGAACTGGGAATTGACCAGCCGCTGGAAAAACTCATTTTCGAGAAGGTGGGGTCCATGACGATGGACGACCTGCTGGCCACGCATAAAAAGTGGATCGAAGGACGCACCTACCAGTATGGCATCCTGGGCGACGTGAACGATATGGATATGGCCTTCCTGCGCACCCTGGGCCCGGTTGAGATTGTCAGCGCGGAAGACATTTTCGGCTACTAGCGGGGGGGCTGTTAAAAAGATTGTTGAAAACTTTCTTGCCAAGGGGTTTTTTCGCCCCCGGGAAGAGAGTAATTTTGCACCGAAAGATGACGGATTGTCCTCTGGGCAGTCCGTCACTTTTGCCCCCTTGACATTAGACGAATAACTATATTATGGAAGTAAGCAAAACCAATGGACTGTACGAAGAGTTCGACCGCGAGAAACTGATGAACGGCATCCGTCTCGCCTTTGTGTCCAGCGGCCAGCCCGTCCCGGAAGACGTGGTGGTGTCGGTGGTGGACAACCTCTTCATCTACGACAAGATGTCCAGTCAGGAGATCCGCCGTCAGGTGGTGGAATCCCTGATGTCCATCAACAAGAAAGCCGCCCTGGCCTATATAGAGACCTTCGACCGCGGCACGGATCTCCGCAAGAAGCGGGACTTTATCAAGGACTATATCAAGGCCTCCAACGCGGCCACGGGCTCCAAGTTCGACTCAAACGCCAACATCACGCACAAAAACATCGTGACGCTGGGCAACGAACTCTACAAGGAGAACAACATCAAACAGAACCGCTACATCATGCAGGACAAGATCAAGGCCCTGTACGGCAAGTCCCTGTCGGACCAGTATATTGCGGATCTGGAGTCCCACGTCCTGTATAAGCACGACGAAAGCGGTACCCCCGGCTACCCTTATTGCGTAGCCATCACCATGTATCCTTTCCTGGTGAGCGGCCTCAAGGAACTGGGCGGCGTCTCCATCGCCCCCACGGACCTCAAGAGCTTCTGCGGGGAGTTCATCAACCTGGTGTATTCCATCTCTTCCCAGTTCATGGGTGCGGTGGCAACGCCGGAGTTCCTGATGTACCTGGACTATTTCATCCGCAAGGATTACGGGGACAATTATCTGGAGCGCCTGGACGAGGTAGTGGAAAAGAACGCCAAGGCCCGCACGCTCACCAAGGTCATCGACAACTGCTTCCAGCAGGTGGTGCACTCGATGAACATGCCCGCCGGCAACCGCGGTTACCAGACGGTGTTCTGGAACATCGGCTACTTCGACAAGCCCTACTTCGAGGGCGTGTTCGGTGAGTTCCGCTTCCCGGACGGATCGGCCCCCAAGTGGGAGACCCTTTCCTGGTTGCAGAAGCACTTCATGAACTGGTTCAACGAGGAACGCACCCACTACATCCTCACCTTCCCGGTGGAGACGATGGCCCTCCTGACGGACGGCGGCGACGACTATGCGGATAAAGAATACGCGGACTTTACCGCAGAGATGTGGGCCAAGGGCCACAGCTTCTTCTGCTACATCTCCAACAGCCCGGACAGCCTGTCCAGCTGCTGCCGCCTGCGCAACTCCCTGAAGGACCTGGACGACGAAGAGCACAACCACACCACGCACCAGTACTCCATGGGTACGGCTTCCGTGGCTACGGGCTCCAAGAGCGTGATGACCATCAACCTGAACCGTCTTATCCAGGATGCGGCGCGCAAGTATTTCAAGGCGGAAAAGGGGGAGGCTATCGCCCCGGATATGCCGCTGAAGCCCTCTATGTATGACAAAGAGACGCTGTACCGTTACATCACGGACGCCATCACGGAGCAGACTGTCCGCGTGCACAAGTACCAGACGGCTTTCAACGAGATTATCAAGGATTTCCTGAAGGCGGAGATGCTGGATGTGTACCGCGCCGGCTTCATCGACATGAAGAAGCAGTACCTCACCGTGGGCGTGAACGGCCTCACGGACGCTGCGGAATTCCTGGGCCTGGAGATTTCCCCGAACCCCGCCTACCAGGAGTTCGTGAACACCCTGCTGGAGACCATCAACGTGTGCAACCGCAAGGACCGCACGAAGGAAACCATGTTCAACACGGAGTTCGTGCCCGGTGAAAACCTCTCCGGCAAGAATTACAAGTGGGACAAGAAGGACGGCTACTTCGTGAGCGCCAAGCACAATATGTACAGCTCCTACTTCTACAATCCGGAAGACGAGAGCCTTTCGATGATCGACAAGTTCAAGCTCCACGGAGAGGATTTCGTGAAGTACCTGGACGGCGGCAGCGCCCTGCACATGAACATTGCGGAGCACCTCACCAAGGACCAGTACCGGCAGCTCCTGAATACGGCGGCCCACTACGGCACCAATTACTTCACCTTCAACTGCCGCAACACCGTCTGCAACGACTGCGGCTACATCTCCAAGGACACCCTGTCCGTCTGCCCCAAGTGCGGCAGCCAGAATCTGGACTACCTCACCCGTGTGATCGGTTACCTGAAGCGTATTTCCTCGTTCAGCGAAATGCGGCAGGAAGAGGCGCAGCATCGGTTCTACATTGATTAAGTACGTTCCCGACATGACCTCCGTGGTCCTGGAAGAGATTCCGGACCGTGTTTCCCTGGCGGTGGAAATCTCCCATTGCCGGGGACACTGCGAAGGATGCCATTCGCCGTTTCTCCGCAAGGACATCGGCCGGGAACTCACCCCGGAAGTCATCGACGCTCTGGTGGCCGACAATTTCGGCGTGAACTGTTTTCTGTTCCTGGGAGAGGGCCGGGACCCGGAAACGCTCCTGGATCTGGCGGACCACGCCCGTTCCCTGGGTCTCAAGGTTGCCGTCTACAGCGGCCGCGAGGAAGTGGAGGACATCTACTGGGACCACTTCGACTACATCAAGCTGGGCCCCTACAAGCCCGCCTGCGGCCCGCTCAACAACCCCGCTACCAACCAGCACCTCTACGCCCTGGTGGACGGTAAATGGGAGGATATCACCTTCCGGTTCTGGAGGAAGATATAAAACGTGCACAAAAAAGACGGCCTTTCGGTCGTCTTAATAAAAAGTCCCTCCCCCGAGGGGAGGGATTTAGGGAGGGGGTTACGGGTATAATGGACATTTTTGGTTGGTAACCTTGACATTTATGGTTGGTGGCAAGGTTACCTTTTCTTCTTTTCCTCGTTGAAAAAGAGGAACCATTTTATGAAGTTATCTATCCTTGTTTCGGATAATCCCCGGTGAGATCTTATTTGGTCTTTTATGTGTCCGAAGAAGGCTTCCAGGGCATTGGTTGTCTTCGGGACTCC